>RGAJ01000376.1 GCA_009920225.1 Paracoccaceae bacterium | reverse complement strand
AAATCGATCCCTCGAAAAACAATATATAGTGTTTTTCTAATTATTTGATCCACATATAGCCAAATAGCGCGAAATCAATACTGTGCCATGATTTCCCAAAAATTTGCCGAGTTTTGCAAAACACCTCGTTTTCTGGCGCGCAATATCGAAATTTTGCCCTGAAAATATGGATAGGATCACCAACCGATTCGGATAATTCAGGTTTTGGACCATGAATTCCCATACAGCATGGGTGCAGCACCTGGAACAGATTTTCAAACAGCTTTTGGAATCCTCTTGATTTTCGCAACGTGACCCGCTACGCCAAGATCACTTCGGTTCGGACATGTGTTCGATGAAAAGGGAATACGGTGCGGGGCAACCCAAATCCGTAACTGCCCCCGCAACTGTAAGCGGTGAGCGACGCTGGAAATGCCACTGTGGTCACACCACGGGAAGGCCCAGCCAAGCACAGACCCGCAAGTCAGGAGACCTGCCGAGGTGATCACCCTATCGGATCGCGGGGCGCGATCAGATAACGGTCTTTCCGTTGCGGTGACTATCGAACCGTCGGAGGAAGGACCATCTTTCCAATGACTAATACTAAACCAAGGGTCCACAGGGCCCCGTCCGTTATTGGATAAAGACATGAAAAAAACACTCAGCCTCAGCGCCGCCCTGCTGATGTCCACCACCCCCGTATTCGCGCAAGATGCCATTTTGTTGGATGAGATTGTGGTGACTTCTGGCCTCACCGATACCACAATCAACAAAACAGGCGCGTCCGTCTCTGTTTTGAATTCTGACGACATGTTGGGGTCAACAACGTCATTAATGAACGGCCTAAACACATTGCCAGGCGTATCACTTAGCCGCAGTGGCGGTTTGGGCGCACAAGCGGGCATTCAAATCCGCGGCTTGAACCAAAACTATGTCGCCGTTTTGATCGACGGAATGGATGTAACTGATCCTTCGCATACTCAGGTTCAATATGATTTCGGCGGCGTCAACGGAATGGGCGTTGCGCAAGTCGAGGTGTTGAAAGGGTCCCAGTCCACCATTTTCGGATCAGAAGCCGTCGCAGGTGCGATCAACCTGAAAACACTTGACCAGAACACTGTCGGGCAACGCATCACAAGCCAAGCTGAAATCGGATCCCACAACACTCAATCTGCAGGTATCAAGCTTGAACATGTCACTGAACAGGGCTTCGTGGCGCTTTCCGCGAACACTTTAAAAACAGACGGCTATTCCGCACGAAACACGGGTGCAGGGGCAACCGAAAAAGACCCATACGAAGGCACCCAAATACGTCTTGCGATGGAGCACGCATTGAATGACACGGTTACATTGACATTCAACAACATCGTTTCAGGCGAAAAGATCGTTTATGATGGGGATTGGTCACCGCTGGCTGACATTACGTACCGCGACACGAATGCTTCAAAGATTGGTCTGCGCATCAAAACAGGGGAAATCACTCATACGCTGTCCAAAACCATTGGTCAATTTGATCGCGCCTATAGCTTTGGCAATTACGACAGCCAACGCGATCAGTTGCAATACCTTGGCACACTGAACATCGCGAATGGCACAGTGTCGTTTGGCGCAGAAACCACAAAAGAAACAATCGACGCAGTCGGCACAGTGGGGACCGACAAAGAAACAGCCGTTTTTGCCGAAGTCGCTTATGCCATCGATGATGCCATTGACCTATCGGTATCAGCGAGAAACACGAAATCCGATGATTTTGGCACAAACACATCCTACCGCGTCGCCGCAGTATATCGCATGGCGAATGACATTACGCTGCGCGGCATGGCAAGCTCTGGCTTCCGCGCGCCATCACTTTACGAACGTTATGGCTGGGGCGGAAGCACCGATTTGACACCGGAAAAAAGTACATCCCAAGAAATCGGTATCGAAAAAACTTTCGGGAACTATGTGGTTGGAGCAACTGTTTTCCAGTCTACCGTCGACAACTTGATCACGTATGACAACTTGAATTGGGCATATGTGCAAAACGGCGGTTCCCGCAAAACTGCAGGGGTTGAACTGTCCGCTTCTGGTAAACTATCTGACATGATCACAGTATCGGGCAATTACACATATACCGATTCAAAAACCGACGGTGACACGAGCGCACGTGT
>RGAJ01000375.1 GCA_009920225.1 Paracoccaceae bacterium | reverse complement strand
CGCGTCTACCATTCCGCCACAGCCGCACTTTGGTCTGCGACACGCATTAAAGCAATCCGCGCGCCCTGTGAAGAGGTAAAATTAGATTGCGGCGTCGCGGCGCCCGCGCGGCGAGGTTGGGCGAAATCACGATGGTGCCGATAATGACTGCGGCCGTCAACATCGCGACCATCCAAACATACCCGACCACTTTGTGGGCCCTGTCGCGCGTGCGGCGATACAGAGCAATTGGGCCCAGAAATAGCGTGATAAGCGCCACAGTGGCGTGGGGCGTGATTTAAAGGGGTGCATTCAAAAATGAACCAAGATCATAGCATGTCCTTTCGGGTTGAGTGATTTGAAAAAACTGTGGTATTGCGGGACAAATGGGCCACGTGAGTTTGCGCACATTAGGGTGTCGAATTCGTGAATATGGGCAAGACGCAGTCGCCGTTGGCATCGTTCCGGCCAGAGGATAAAAAATGGTTGAATGGAAAATCACAGACGGTTTAACCGATTATGCCGACGCCGTGCGTCTCATGGAAGCCCGCGCGGATGCCATTTCAGCGGGCGATGCAGATGAATTGATTTGGTTGGTTGAACACCCGCCCTTGTATACGGCGGGCACCTCGGCCAAACGTGACGACCTTTTGGATCCGGATCGGTTTCCCGTGTATGACAGCAAACGGGGCGGGCAATATACCTATCACGGTCCGGGGCAGCGTGTCGTCTATGTTATGTTGGATCTTAACAAACGTGGCCGCGACATTCGCCAATTTGTCAAATCGTTGGAAACGTGGGTGATTGAAACCTTGGCGACATTTAACGTCAAAGGTGAAATTCGCGAAGGCCGCGTTGGGGTTTGGGTGGAGCGTCCCGAAAAACCCGCGCCCATCACCGGTGGTGTCGCCGAAGATAAGATCGCCGCAATTGGAATACGGTTGAAAAAATGGGTGTCCTATCACGGTATTTCCATCAATGTTGATCCGCATTTGGATCATTTCGACGGTATTGTGCCCTGCGGGATTTCCACTTTTGGGGTCACAAGCTTGGTCGATTTGGGTTTGCCTGTCACAATGGATGACGTTGACACGGCTTTACAAACCGCATTTCACACGGTGTTTGATCCCAAAGGATAGTGGCATATTGGCATCTGCGACGTTTGTGCATTTGCGAATCCTCTCAAACTGACTAATTTGTCCGTTGGAAGGAAAAAGGAGACCAACATGAAACTACTTTCAGGCGTAGCCGTCCTAACATTGCTTACGATGCCCGTTTTTGCAGAGGGCGATGCAGACAAAGGCGAGAAAGACTTTAAAAAGTGTAAATCCTGCCACATGATCGCAGCAGACAATGGTGATGTTATCCAAAAAGGTGGCAAAACTGGTCCAAACTTGTATGGCATCGTTGGCCGTGCAGTTGCGAGCGCTGACTTTAAATACTCATCCGCTTTGACAGGTCTGGGTGAAGCAGGCATGGTTTGGGACGAAGAGAAAATCGCACAATTTGTTGCCGATCCTTCAGGATTTGTATCAGATAATGGCGGCAGCGGCCGTTCCAAAATGTCGTTCAAACTGAACAAAGGTGGCGAAGATATCGCCGCGTATTTGGCATCAGTCGCACAATAATCTAGAATTGCCGCGTTCATTCATGCAATATATTGAATGGGCGCGGCAATTTTTCCACATCTGCGGCAATAACTGTCATTGCCGAATGGGAATTTGCCGTCTAAAACGGCGTCATATGTCGGGGCGAGTCTGTTCGCCCTTTTTGTAGCTAACAGGAGGCAGATATGGCAGATGCAGCCATTCACGGCCACGAACACGAAGATCAGCGCGGATTTTTCACGCGTTGGTTTATGTCGACAAACCACAAAGACATCGGGATCTTGTACCTGATCGTTTCTGCGTTGGTCGGTTTTGTGTCGGTCGCATTTACAGTTTACATGCGTTTGGAGCTTATGGAGCCAGGCGTACAATACATGTGTCTTGAGGGCGCGCGTTTTACAGCCGCAGCCGTAGGCGAATGTACACCAAACGGCCACCTTTGGAACGTTTTGATCACAGCACACGGCATTTTGATGATGTTCTTTGTTGTTATCCCAGCGTTGTTCGGTGGATTTGGTAACTATTTCATGCCATTGCAAATCG
>RGAJ01000374.1 GCA_009920225.1 Paracoccaceae bacterium | reverse complement strand
CGCAATTGCACATTCAGGAGTTTGCGTCACTTTGGTCAACACATGTTCAGAATTTTTAAGAACCCGAACAATATATTCTTCGCGCTCCTCTCCTAGGGGGATATCGGTGTCAAACCATGTGTCCGCATCGATGCGACCACGACGCACCCACGACACCACCAGTTTGCTAGATGTCAATTTTGATCGCACATGCACAGGCGATAAAGGGCGCAAGCCCTTTGCCTTTGTGGCAAAGGCCAATTCTGTAAAAACAGGATCACTTGGCCCACGCGCTGCAGGTCCAACCCGATAGATACGTTCGATATCACGTTGCTCGGCTTTTAAGGCCAACTGGGTTGGATCGCGATCGAGCAGCACAAAGGTTGCGCCCGCTTCCCAGACATTAGGACGTTCCGTGTCAGTTCCTTTTAGACCCCATTTGATATTACTTAGCCTATACTTGTTCGGTCCGATCAATTCTGCATTGCGGAATTGAATGACTTCCCAAACATTTGAAACAGGATCGCCAATTGCTGCCATATTATACCCGACATCTGCGGCAATCGAAGAGATGGACGTTAACTGCCCAGCGCCAAGCTCGACTTCAAATCCGATACCGCGGTCTTCTAGGGCACTGGTCTTGGCGGTAAACGGAGCAAGCGTGCGCCCTATCACAGATCTCTGGGATATCAACAATTCTTGGCGAAAGTTCTGCCCCCCATCAGAAGCATAGACAGCCACAGGACCTGTCCATGGATCAGATGTTACAGCCACATACGGCGCCGTTGGGCGATCATCTGATGCGATGTTGGGCACATCGACAAAGATGGGTAATACGGGTACCGATGGGATATAAAGGCGTTGCTCTGTCAACTCAACAATGGGCGGAGCGGCAGTAAAGGTTGATTGATCAATACAAATTGCATGGATCATTTGGTAGGGTCCATTTTCGACCTGATCAACACGATATTCACGTGCATTATCCTGGTCAAAAATTATCTTGTCTCCGACACCTATGGCGCGTTCAGACAAAGGCAATGCAAAACGAATGCTCTCACGCCCAACGCGAGATGCTGCAAGCCAATGCTCCAATGTTTCGCGGGCTTCTGATCGTGTCATAACAATCGGCAGTTCGTGATCCGACACAATTCGTTGATCCGAATGCGGTACGCTGACCTCTTCGCTGATCGGTGAAAAATCGGCATCAGCCTGTTCAAACAACAACCGCACCCGCCCAGAAATTTCTGGGGCAGCCGTTCTGCGGGTTTCAATCGGGTGATCCATTTCTGGGTTCAGAACCAGTTTCTCTAAGTTCAGGACATGGGTCTTGCCCCCCAAACGTGGAACAAACACAACCTGACCATCGCGTTCAATCACGTCAAAATTAAATCGTTTGGACAATGGTTCCAATAACGCACGCCCACTGGGCACCGATGCAAGATGAAATCCACGCACGACGCCGAACAAGCGAGACACATCATAATTTCGAAGACCCGCCATTTCGCAAAGTTCTGCTACAACCTGTTGCAATGAGGCATGCGTCGCCCGTCCATTCAACCAATGGCCCGTTTGATAATTTCCACCATCACTCCAGAGTGATGTCGCATTGGGAAACCACGGATATGGGCGCGCATCCCATGCCCATATATAAACATGATCCGTGTCAATCATTGAACCGCCATAGATATCGGATACCGGGTTGTTTTCAACATCGGCCCAATACCCCAGCACAGCTGTCAGAAATGACTGCTGCATAAGGTCGTCGCGCAGGGCATTTGAGTAATATGGCAGACCAGACTCGGAAGATTTCGGATCAAGAAAACGATTTGGCTGGTTCGCCCCTTTGTTGATGGCAGAGCACCCCAACTCGGTAAACCAAATCGGTTTTGATTTTGGCACCCAATTGGTGGGTACGGCCTGTCGCACACCATCGATGCGATTATGATGCGTGTTCGACCACCATCCGCGGATATCTTTATAACGCCAAACCCAATGTTCGTTATGCGCCCCATCGACAATGGCAGTTCTGTTCTGCAAATCTCGGTCTTTTTCAGAGGCATAATACCAATCATATCCTTCTCTCACTAGCCTCTGGAACAAAAGAATAAAGCCTATCATTTGCGTGATAGAACCAAGTATCGGTTGCCGCA
>RGAJ01000373.1 GCA_009920225.1 Paracoccaceae bacterium | reverse complement strand
GGGGCCATATGTGCGGCACGTTTTGGGCGCCATGCCCACACGGTTGGGGCCACATAGTGAACCGTCGGGATGTTGGATTTTGCCTTGACCGCTTTGGCCACGCGCAAACAAAATTCAGGCGCATCGATGGTGATGAGTACATCGGGTTTTTGATCCAGAATATAGTCGACCGTTTGGTTTAACCGTCGGTGCAGATGTAGATACTGTGGCAAGATTTCCGTGATGCCCATGACCGACAATTCGTGCATATCGAACAGGCTGTTCATCCCACGATCCATCATCAAAGGCCCTGCAACGCCAATACATTCGGGGGGCTCGGATAAGATCGCGTCAAACCCGTCAATCAAGGCCGCGCCCAGTTTATCGCCCGATGCTTCGCCGACAATAAAGGCAATTTTCAACATGTCATGGCCCTTGCAGCGATAAAGACATTGCGTTCTTTGGCACGTCTTTCAACCGTGGTCCGATCCAAGATCATAACCGTTTCAGGCGATACAACAATGCCAACCAGCCCCGCATCAGCGACCTGTTCAATCGTATCGGGTCCAATTGCGGGCATGTCCACCCGCAGGTCTTGACCCGCTTTGGGGCGCTTGACCAAAATACCTGCCCCTGCAACCCGCAAGGTCGGATCGGTCTGCGCTACGCAGCGCAGCATAAATTCGGTGCCTTGAAGGGTTTCAACGCCAATCACCTGACCCGCTTCGGCAACCACCGCTTGGCCCAAATCACATGGGGCCAAGGCGCTCAGAACATGATCGGCGCGACGCAAGCTCTGCGTTAACTCATGCGGAAAGGTTCCCACAAAATCACCCTGTGCGAGGGTGAGATCATTGACGACGTCGTGGGCGCCGATGACAGAAAATCCTTGGGCTTCGATCAATGTGATCAAGAAGCGCAAGACATGATCATCCCCCTGCCCCATAGCCGCCGCCAAGTCAGGAAGCAGAGCCGCCGTAAAAGGATCAAGTTGGGACGCATCAAACCTGGGGCGTTGCATGGCCCCCACCATGACCACATGGGTCACACCGCCCGCGCGCAATGCATCAAACATGGCCCCCAATCGTTCAACACGGTGAATGGCGACAGGCTGCGCCATGGAATGTTCCACACCTTGGAAACTGATCGCAAGACAGTTTGATTTAATATCTTGGATCAGACGCGGCAATATGCCAGAGCCCGCGAGTATGGCAAGGCGCTCTGTCATCTTAGTGAGGCGTCAAAAACGACCGATCACTGGCCGCCGTAACAAAATCAACGATCTGTTTGACATAGGCGCTGTCAGTTTCGTCGCCCATGCGTGTGACACGATCATTAAAGGTGCCTTCCCCTTGTGCCATCATTTGAAACGCTGCGCGCAAGGCCGTGATATCGGCGCGCGAGACACCTTTGCGCTTCAATCCGACAAGGTTCAAGCCATCCAATTCGCCACGCGGTGCTTGGACCAGACCATAGGGAATAACATCATTGGTTACCATCGTGACCGCACCAATGATGGCACCTTGTCCGATGCGCACGAATTGGTGGATACCGGACAAGCCGCCGATGATGACATCATCCTCTAACACGCAATGCCCCGCCACAGCGGCCGAATTGACCAAGATGACGCGATTACCAATATGCACATCATGCGCAACGTGGCATCCGGCCATGAACAACCCGTCATCGCCGATGGTCGTCACGCCGCCGCCGCCTTCGGTGCCCGTGTTCATTGTGACATGTTCGCGAATGCGATTGCGCTGACCAATGACCAAACGGGTTTCTTCACCTTTGAACTTTAGATCTTGGGGAATTTCACCCAAAGATGAAAAAGAAAAGACAACCGTACCCGACCCGATTGTGGTGTGCCCTGTCACCACCACGTGGCTTTTCAGAACGACATTGTCATGCAGCACAACATGCGGACCCACGTGACAAAACGGACCGATGGAACAGCCTTGGCCGATCTGTGCGCCCTCTTCTATCACGGCAGATGGATGAATTGACATGATGCGTTATTCCTTTGGCAAATCCATCATGGCGGTAAATTCGGCCTCGGCCGCCATTTCACCGTCAACGGTTGCAACCCCTTTGAATTTCCAAACTTTTCCACCAGGCTTACCGCGAACGGTGGTCAAATGCATTTCCAAA
>RGAJ01000372.1 GCA_009920225.1 Paracoccaceae bacterium | reverse complement strand
CGATTGGCAATTCGTCAATCATCAGTCAGTGTAAGCCATCACATGAAGGAGACTGAGATGGTGTTCGGTTCGTATAAAATTAAAAGCCTTGCCTTGTCCATTGCGATGGTTGGTGCGGCTATGTTTGGTGGTATGGGGCCGCGTGCGGCCCATGCCGAAAGCGTGATCGTTGCGGGGGGATGTTTTTGGTGTGTTGAATCAGATTTCGAAGCGGTTCCAGGCGTGACAGAGGTCACATCAGGTTACACCGGGGGATCCGTTCCAAATCCAACATATAAACAAGTGGGCCGCGGCGGAACGGGTCACTACGAGGCGGTTAAAATTGACTATGATCCGTCCAAGATTGACGCGGCAAAAATTTATTCGATGTTTTTGCGCAGTATCGACGTGACCGACGATGGTGGCCAATTCTGTGACCGTGGTCCCATGTACCGTGCAGCGATCTTTGCAAGCGCGGATCAAAAGGTCGCGGCAACCGCAGCGATTGCCCAAGCTTCCAAGGATTTAGGTCGCAAGATCGTGACACCTGTGTTGGATCAGGCGATATTTTATGATGCAGAGGATTATCACCAAGATTATTACAAAGGCACAAACTTTGTCATCACGCGGTTTGGACCGAAAAAACAATACGAGGCCTACAAACTTTATCGGGATGCCTGTGGTCGCGATGACCGAGTCAAAGAAATTTGGGGTGCCCAAGCCGCATTCGTGAAATAATTATTCGGAACGATAGATTCGCACAGCGCGGCCCAAATGATTGAAATCGTGGGCCGCGCTGCCCATTTTTAGGAAAATATTTGAAAATAACCGCGACACATGCGCGCTTATTTTAATTTGAGTGCAACTGCATGCTAGACGCGACTGAATTCCCCCGTTAAATAGCGGTTCGGAACAGGCTGCTTTTGTGGCCAAAAACCGTATGGGCCAGATTGTTGGCTAAATAATGGAGTTAACCTCGTGTCACACGCAGAAGATCACGAAGGCACACGCCGCGACTTTCTCTACTACGCCACTGCAGGCGCAGGGGCAGTAACCGCAGGTGCCGCCGTTTGGCCACTGGTCAATCAAATGAACCCATCCGCCGATGTTAAGGCGCTTGCATCCATCCGCGTCGATGTCGCAGACGTCGCGCCGGGCACACAGATCACTGTGAAATGGTTGGGCAAGCCTGTCTTTATCCGTCGTCGTACCGAAGAAGAAATCCAAATGGCACGCGATGTTGCCTTGTCTGATTTGGCTGATACGGGCGCAGAAAACGCCAACAAACCCGGTGCCGACGCAAGCGACGAAAACCGTTCATTGGACGAAAGCGGCGAATGGTTGGTCATGATGGGCGTGTGTACACACCTCGGATGTGTCCCGCTTGGCGATGGTGCAGGTGACTTTAATGGCTGGTTCTGCCCATGCCACGGATCACACTATGATACATCTGGCCGTATCCGCAAAGGTCCAGCGCCAAAGAACCTGCCTGTACCTGTGGCGGAATTCGTTGACGAAACAACAATCAAATTGGGCTAAGGGAGAGACTTAGATGGCTGGTATTCCTCACGACCACTACGAACCAAAGTCCAAATCGGAAAAATGGCTGCACAGCCGCTTGCCGATCGTTGGTTTGCTATATGACACAATCATGATCCCGACTCCTAAGAACCTGAACTGGATGTGGATCTGGGGCATTGTGCTGACATTCTGTCTGGCGCTTCAAATCGTGACTGGTATCGTTTTGGCGATGCACTACACACCGCATGTTGACTTGGCGTTTGCGTCAGTCGAACACATTATGCGTGACGTAAACGGTGGCCACATGCTGCGCTATTTGCACGCAAACGGCGCGTCTTTGTTCTTTATCGCCGTATATGCGCACATCTTCCGTGGTTTGTACTATGGTTCATACAAAGCACCTCGTGAAATCACATGGATCATCGGCATGCTGATCTATCTGTTGATGATGGGAACTGCATTCATGGGTTACGTTTTGCCTTGGGGCCAAATGTCATTCTGGGGTGCGACCGTTATCACAGGTTTGTTCGGTGCCGTTCCGTTCGTTGGTGAATCGATCCAGACATTGCTGTTGGGCGGTCCTGCCGTTGACAACGCAACATTGAACCGTTTCTTCAGCTTGCATTACCT
>RGAJ01000371.1 GCA_009920225.1 Paracoccaceae bacterium | reverse complement strand
TTGCGGCGCAGCTTCAATCCATGTTTGATCAGGATTATGGCGCAGCGGTGATGTAACCACCGCTGCAAAACGCTCTATGCGAATGTATCGGCAAAGGTGTTGCGATAGAGCGCCGTCACATCAGACATCGCCGCGCTTTTTGATCCAAAGCTGATGTCAGATCCACCAAATTTACCAACAGTTTCAATGCTTACCCCAGCGGATGACGCAGCGACCATCAATGCTTCTGCCTGATCAAAGTTGCAGGCGATAACATAGCGGGCTTGGTCTTCGCCGAACAATGTGGCCATATCCTCGCTGTCCAAATGCACGCCCAAACCGGCGGCTTCGGCCATTTCGAACGCAGCAACAGCCAAACTGAAAGACCTCGGCCAAAAGGGCGGATTGACCCAAATGACCATGTGTTTCCCCGATCAACACCAAAACATCACCGTCACGGGCCGCACCAATAATGGGGTTTTCGCCTGCGGCAATCAAACCCACCGCCCCGATGGTCGGGGTGGGCAGGATCGCCTTGCCATCGGTTTCGTTATACAGGCTGACGTTGCCGGAAACGATGGGCATGTCCAACGCGCTGACCGCGGCGCCGATGCCTTTGATCGCGCCCACAAATTGCCCCATGATTTCAGGCTTTTCCGGGTTTCCGAAATTCATGTTGTCAGTGGTTGCCAAGGGCAGGGCACCCACAGCGGTCAAGTTGCGATAGGCTTCTGCAACCGCTTGTTTTCCGCCTTCAAACGGGTTTGCCTTGACGTAACGCGGGGTGACGTCGGATGTGAAGGCCAACATTTTGTCCGTATCGTGCACACGGATAATGCCAGCGCCCAAACCTGGGCGGCGCACTGTGTCTGCCATGACTTGGCTGTCATACTGTTGATAGACCCACTGTTTGGATGCATAGTTCACAGATCCCAACAACGCCTTGAGCGCGTCAATCGGATCAATCTGCGGAACGTCGTCCATCGGGGCCGCCGCAGGGGTTTCCACCCATGGACGATCATATTCAGGGGCGGTACCGGACAGGGCTTTCAACGGCAAATCCGCTTTGCATTCACCATTTAGCATGATCAAAAAGCGATCTTCTGGGATGGTTTCCCCAACGATTGCAAAATCAAGATCCCATTTGTCAAAGACGGCTTTTGCCTCGTCTTCTTTTTCGGGGCGCAAGACCATCAACATGCGTTCTTGGGATTCGGACAGCATCATTTCGTAGGCTGTCATGTTTTCTTCGCGGGTTGGAACCTTTTCCAGATCCAAACGAATACCCAAATCGCCCTTGTCACCCATTTCAACGGCGGAACAGGTCAGGCCTGCAGCACCCATATCTTGGATCGAAATAACAGCGCCTGTTTGCATCAGCTCAAGCGTCGCTTCCATCAGGCGTTTTTCGGTGAACGGGTCGCCCACTTGAACCGTGGGGCGTTTTTCTTCGATGGTGTCGTCAAATTCTGCCGACGCCATTGTCGCACCACCCACGCCGTCACGGCCTGTTTTTGCGCCCAGATACACAACCGGCATTCCGACGCCAGAGGCGGCAGAGTAAAAGATTTTATCCGCATCGGCCAAACCTGCGGCAAAAGCATTCACCAGACAGTTGCCGTTATAGGCGGGGTGAAAGCGCACTTCGCCACCCACAGTTGGAACGCCAAAGCAGTTACCGTAACCGCCGACACCTTCGACAACGCCGTGGACCAACTGGCGGGTCTTGTGATGGTCTTTCTCACCAAATGACAGCGAATTCATCGCCGCAATCGGGCGTGCCCCCATGGTAAAGACATCGCGCAAAATACCGCCAACACCGGTTGCCGCACCTTGATAGGGTTCGATATATGAGGGGTGATTGTGGCTTTCCATTTTGAAAACAACAGCTTGGCCATCGCCAATATCGACAACACCTGCGTTTTCTCCTGGGCCACAAATGACCTGAGGACCTGTTGTTGGCAGCGTGCGCAGCCATTTCTTGGAGGATTTGTAGGAACAATGTTCGTTCCACATTGCCGAAAAAATACCAAGCTCGGTAAAGGTCGGTTCACGTCCGATGATGTCCAGAATACGGTCGTATTCGTCCGGTTTTAATCCATGTGCGGCAATCAATTCGGGTGTGATCTGTGGTTCGGTCATGCTAGGGCCCCTGACAAAAGTTGCCGATCTCATATGCG
>RGAJ01000038.1 GCA_009920225.1 Paracoccaceae bacterium | reverse complement strand
GAGGACATCGCGCGTCAAGCCGAAGAAGTGTTGAACGAAATCCGTCGACGTGCCGGCGATGTTGATCGCCCGCAATCCGAGCTCAATTACCTCAGACGGTTGTTAGAGCTATTTTAACGATTTATGATCCGCGTGCTGCGTTTGCTTGATCTTCTAACCATGTCATGGCTGCGCTTGCCCATTGATTTAGCATCGCACGCATCGTGTCGACCCATTCCACATATGTGGTCAATGCATCCGACACGCTTGGAACATGCTCGGAAATCAGATCAGCATAGAGATAGACCCAAACCGCTACCGCCAAAACGATCAATGCAAACAAAAATCCAGAGCGTGAATTGTTTTTACGTTGTGCCGACGCGTTTGCGTCCCGATTCGCCCCCGATTGACCATGATCATTGCGCAAGGTTGAATTGATTTCTTCTATATCGGGCAACAGATCACGACGATGAAATTCTGGGTTCTTTCCGCCCTCTTGATAGAGGTCGTCAAGATCGCCTAGGTCGGGACCCAGATAGCCGGATTTCGTGCGCGTCGTGGATGGCGCGGATTGGGGGGCGTTGTCCAACCCCAGATCAATTTGGGTTTCGACCGGATCGGCGGCGCGCGCGCGTTTTTCGCGTTCTGCTTCTTCGCGCAATACCGATGCAACGCTGCTGTCCAAACGCCGTTTGGGGCGGTTGGGCATAGATGCTTGACCTAGGCTTGCGTCGGATCCGTCATCCGGGGCAAGCTCGTCCTCTAGGACTTTATCAAGTTCGGTTTCGAAATCATCGGCATCACTTTGCGTGGCTGCGTCAGGCGCAGCATCATTGTCATCGACCACAAATTCATCAATCATTGCTGCCGCAGATGGCGACACCGTATCATCAAAGGGCTGCTGAAACCAAGTATGCGAACAATTTGAACACTGTACATCACGACCAGATGCAGGGATGACATCCGCTGGCACCTCGTATTGGGCCGTACAGTTTGGACACGTGAGCCGCATAAATTCCCCATCCTTGGCATTTGCCATATTTTCCCGTAGACACACATTAGAAATTTCAAAGCCCCGAGGAAAGTGCTATTTGCAGAAAATACTGGCATTTGCACATAAAGCGGTGCTACGGCACAACAAAGCAGTGGCGGAAAGCGGATAACGACAGTGATTGAGTTGGAAAATGTCGCCTACAGTTATGGCGGCGGCGAACTATTGTCAGATATGAGCCTTTCGATTTCTTCGGGCGCATTCTATTTTTTGACCGGTCCATCGGGTGCGGGGAAAACCACATTTTTAAAATTGTGCTATGGTGCTTTGGTCCCGACGGTAGGTCAGATCCGCATTTTTGGCAATGATGTGCGATCCATGTCGCGCGACGATGTTGCCGTTATGCGCCGCCGCATCGGGGTCGTGCATCAAGATTGCCAATTCATCGATCATATGAGCGTTCAGGATAACATAGCGTTGCCTTTGGCTGTGTCTGGCAACAAGACATTGGCAGAGGACGCGAATATCAAAGAGCTGTTGGCGTGGGTCGGCCTTACAAAGCGGGCAAAGGCATTTCCCCCCGAATTATCGGGTGGCGAACGGCAACGCGCAGCTTTGGCGCGGGCAATCATCATGTCACCAGATGTGATTTTGGCGGACGAACCGACCGGCAACGTAGATTGGGAAATGTCCGAACGTTTGTTACAGCTTTTGCTTGAACTGAACAGAATGGGAAAAACCGTTTTGATCGCAAGCCATGACCTTAGCCTTATTCGATCCGCGAAGTCACAAGTGCAAGCGCGGGTTTTGCGGATTTCAAATCGGCGCTTGCAATTGGCAGGGGCGAATTTGTGATGAAAGCTGTGTTGGTTTTTTTCGAAGGTTTGCGTGCGGATGGTCACCGTGATCGCGTTGTGCCATCCACGGGGTTTACGGCGACGCTGACCACATTAACAGCAGGGGCAATGGCATTTTTGATCGTGTTTGCGCTTGCGCTTTCTTTTGCTGCAAGCCGACTGTCGGATCGATGGGCAGATGCCCTTCAGGGAACAGCCACCATCCGTATTTCCGCCCCCGCAGATCAGATGAACATCCAAGTGGAACGCGTCTTGGCCATTTTGTCGACGACACAGGGTGTTGATGCGGCCAAGGCCCTGACAGTAGAAGAGCAACAAGCCCTGCTTGAACCGTGGTTTGGTCCAGATATCCCACTGTCGAATTTGCCAATCCCACGGTTGATTGAGATCACACAAACCGACGATGGTTTCGACGCCCAAGGGTTGCGGTTGCGCCTGTCTGCCGAGGCCCCCGGTGCGGTGTTGGATGATCACATGCGCTGGCGCAAGCCATTGGTCCAAGCTGCGCAACGTTTGACATGGTTGGGTGCCTTGGCCATTGTCATTATCGCGATGACAAGCGCGGCCATGGTGATGTTGGCGGCGCGTGCGGCGCTTGCTGCGAACGCCCAAGTCATCACCGTGCTGCGTTTGATCGGGGCAAATGATGCGTATATCGTCGCAGCCTTTGTGCGTCGCTTTGCATCACGCGCCTTTATTGGGGCTGTGATCGGCGTGGTTGCGGGTGCGGTTGTGGTTCTGTTTTTACCTGCCGAAACTGCGAACGCATCAATTTTAACCGGTTTGCGGTTCCAAGGGGCAGATTGGCTATGGTTGGCCATCGTACCCCCTGCCTTGGCCTGCGTTGCTTTTGTTGCGACACAACTGGCGGCCCAACGTGTCTTAGGAGATCTCTCATAATGTTCTATGCAATCCAGTGGATTCGATCCCTGATCTACGCCATTCAGATGTATGTGATGATGTTTGTGATCGGGGGCGTTGGTCTTCCGTTTGCATTATTCAATCGGAAAGCCGTGTATTTCACGATTCACGCTTATTGTCGTTGGGTCATGTGGACAGCGGGATGGATGGTTGGCATTAAAACGGAAATCCGCGGTACTGTTCCAGATGAAGAGATTTTAATCGCGGCAAAGCATCAAAGTTTTCTGGATGTCTTGATGATTGGGGCCGCGACCCCAAGGCCAAAATTCATTTTAAAATCATCCCTGATGTATATGCCGATTTTGGCGCAATATGCGAAACTGACCGGCAGCGTTCCTGTCAATCGTGGCCGCCGCGCCGAAGCCATCCGCAATATGGTTGCCCAAGTAAAGTCAGGCGATGCACCCGCAGGCCAGTTGATCATCTACCCGCAGGGCACCCGTATCGCACCAGGTGTGCAAGCGCCCTACAAAGTAGGTGCCGCAGTTTTATACGAAGAAACGGGTCAAAGATGTCTGCCCGTCGCGTGCAATGTTGGTCTGTTTTGGGGACGTTTGGGGATTTTCAAGAAACCGGGCACGGCTGTTATCGAATTCCTACCCATGATCGAAAGCGGCTTGTCACGGAATGAATTTTTAGAAACTTTGGAAAAAACGATTGAAACCGCGTCGAACACTTTGATGCAAGAAGCCGGATTTAACCCAAATGAAATTTCTAGAAACTGAGGACGATCTAAACACCCTTTATCCGGCAGCAAACCCGCTGTCGATTGACAAGGTGATGCCGGTGATCACGCCGCTTTATCGCAACTGGATCATGGCATCACGCTTTTGCGTCTTGGCAACCTATGCGCAGGGTCGGGTTGATCTAAGCCCGCGTGGCGATGATGGGCCGGTTGCTTTGGTGCTTGACCCCAAACATATTGCGTTACCTGATTGGCGTGGGAACAACCGTCTGGATAGTTTGCGAAATATCATGCGTGATGGTGCCGTATCGATCATGTTTATGGCCCATGGGTCCGATACGGCGGTTCGCGTGATTGGGCGCGCCAAGATCACAGCAGATCCAGACATGTGCCAGCGGTTTCAAAAAGATCGCCACCTGCCTAAGACCGTCATTATCATCGAGGTTGATGAGGTCTATTGTCAATGTGCGCGCGCTATTTTGCGATCTGACCTGTGGGCCGGTGCGGCGGTTGAAGGCCTTCCAACCTTGGGGGAATTATTGGTCGAAGCCAAGAATGGCGATTTTGACGGCGTTACTTATGACGCCAATTGGTCGGCGCGCGTCAACGAAACACTTTGGGGGGACAGCTGATGCCTGCACTTTTACCAACCGAATATTTTGGAGAAATCGTCTGGTTGGGCCGCGTTATCGATATGGGGGCGGGGATCCAATCAACCGCAATTCCCAATATCGCTGTGACCCTAGATGGCCCTGACGGCGAAGCACATGGCGGATTGACGCGACCATCATGTTCGCGGGTCCTTTCCCAATATCCGCGCGGGACAACAATCCGAAACGTGCGCCAGATGTCGATTGTCTCGGCCGAAGAGTTGGACATCATTGCCAACAAAATTGGGTTGCCCCACATTGACCCTGCTTGGCTGGGGGCATCCATGGTTGTGCGCGGTATTCCTGATTTTTCACACGTTCCGCCCTCAAGCCGTTTGCAGGCAGAAGACCTATCAACCCTTGTGATCGATATGCAAAATCGCCCCTGTCATCTGCCGGCCAAGGTGATTTCTTCGGTATCTGAAACAGCCGCAAAATCATTTAAAACGGCCGCCAAAGGCCGGCGCGGTGTCACGGCATGGGTCGAACATCCGGGGCATTTGGCGGTTGGGAATCAATTGCGCCTGCACATTCCCGATCAACGCGCATGGCAGAAAATAAATTCATAAAGGCAACATGTCGTTTCTGATGCGAAACTTCTCTGCGGCATCCCGCCGCAACAAGCGATTGAAATGTCGGAAATGCTGTGTTTGGTCCGTTTGCGACAGGATATACCCCACACCATGAACAGCCGTATTTCGGCCACAGGGGACCTACCATGAGTTACAAATCAGACATCGAAATCGCACGCGAAGCGAATAAAAAACCGATCCAAGAAATCGGTGCAAAACTTGGAATCCCAAGTGAACATCTTTTGCCCTATGGTCATGACAAAGCAAAGGTTGGTCAAGATTTCATCAATTCCGTCCAAGACCGCAAAGACGGTAAATTGATCCTCGTGACCGCGATCAACCCAACCCCTGCCGGTGAAGGCAAGACAACCACCACTGTTGGTTTGGGCGATGGCCTAAACGCGATTGGTAAAAAAGCGGCAATCTGTATCCGCGAAGCATCCCTTGGTCCATGTTTCGGCATGAAGGGTGGCGCAGCGGGGGGTGGTTACGCCCAAGTTGTTCCAATGGAAGAAATGAACCTGCATTTCACAGGCGACTTCCACGCGATTACATCTGCGCACAACCTGTTGTCCGCGATGATCGACAACCACATTTACTGGGGTAACAAATTAGAAATCGACGAACGCCGCGTTGTCTGGCGTCGTGTGATGGACATGAACGACCGCGCATTGCGCGATATGGTGACATCCCTTGGCGGTGTCTCAAACGGGTTCCCACGCCAAACAGGGTTTGACATCACTGTAGCGTCAGAAGTCATGGCGATTTTGTGTCTGGCAACCGATCTGAAAGACCTGCAAAAACGCTTGGGCGACATCATCGTCGCATACCGTCGTGATCGCACCCCAATCTATTGCCGCGATATCAAAGCAGACGGCGCAATGACCGTGTTGTTGAAAGACGCGATGCAGCCAAACCTTGTGCAAACATTGGAAAACAACCCTGCGTTTGTTCACGGCGGCCCATTCGCAAACATCGCGCATGGCTGTAACTCGGTCATGGCGACAACCACTGCGTTGAAATTGGCTGATTACGTTGTGACCGAGGCGGGCTTTGGCGCGGACCTTGGTGCAGAGAAATTCATGAACATCAAATGCCGCAAAGCGGGCATTTCCCCATCCGTCGTGGTTGTTGTGGCAACAGTTCGCGCAATGAAAATGAATGGCGGTGTGGCAAAGGCGGATCTGGGCGCAGAAAACGTTGATGCAGTGAAAAAGGGTTGTCCAAACCTTGGCCGTCACATTGAAAATGTGAAATCCTTCGGGGTTCCTGTTGTCGTTGCAATCAACCACTTTGTGTCTGATACAGACGCCGAAGTTCAAGCTGTCAAAGATTACGTTGCCTCTATGGGGTCAGAAGCTGTCTTGTGTAAACATTGGGCTGAAGGGTCAAAAGGCATCGAAGCACTGGCACACCGTGTTGCGGAAATCGCCGATGCAGGTATGGCAAACTTTGCACCGCTTTACGGCGATGAGCTGAGCTTGTTTGAAAAAATCGAAACAATTGCAAAGCGTATTTACCGCGCGGACGAAGTTTTGGCCGATGCGAAAATCCGCACGCAGCTGAAAGAATGGGAAGCGGCAGGCTACGGCCATTTGCCGGTCTGTATGGCGAAAACGCAATATAGCTTTACCACAGATCCAAACCGTCGCGGTGCACCAACAGGGCATTCTGTTCCTGTGCGTGAAGTCCGTCTCAGCGCGGGCGCGGGCTTTGTTGTTGTCATCTGCGGTGAGATCATGACAATGCCAGGTCTGCCATCCGTACCCGCATCTGAAACGATCATGCTAAACGAATTGGGACAAATCGAAGGTTTGTTCTAATATCACACAAAACGGGGCAAGCCGGTGGCTTGCCCCATCGTTTTAATTCAATAGGATATGGGTCCATGACAGCAACCGTAATCGATGGCAAAGCGTTTGCCGCAACAGTTCGCGGCAAGGTGGCGGAACACGTTGCACAGCTAAAAGAAGTTCACGGCATCACGCCCGGTTTGGCCGTTGTTTTGGTTGGTGAAGACCCCGCAAGCCAAGTTTACGTCCGTTCAAAAGGCAAGCAAACCGTCGAAGTTGGCATGAATTCGTACGAACATAAACTGTCCGCGGATACATCCGAGGCTGATTTGTTGGCTTTGATCGACCAGTTGAACAACGATCCTGCGGTCCATGGAATTTTGGTGCAATTGCCGTTGCCAAAGCATTTGAACGAAGACCTTGTGATCAATTCCATCAGCCCCGCCAAAGATGTGGACGGGTTCCACATTTCCAACGTTGGTCTTTTGGGCACGGGTCAAAAGGCGATGGTACCTTGTACGCCTCTGGGATGTTTGATGTTGCTGCGTGATTATCACGGGTCGTTGTCCGGGATGAATGCGGTTGTAATCGGTCGTTCAAATATTGTCGGCAAACCGATGGCGCAGTTGCTGTTGGGCGATAGCTGCACCGTCACAATCGCGCATTCACGCACCAAAGATTTGCCTGAGGTCGTGCGTCGTGCAGATATCGTTGTGGCGGCCGTTGGGCGCCCTGAAATGGTGGTTGGTGATTGGATCAAGGAGGGCGCAACCGTGATCGACGTCGGCATCAATCGGATTGAAAAACCCGAAGGCGGAACACGTTTGGTCGGGGATGTTCATTATGAAAGTGCCGCTGCCGTTGCAGGTGCGATCACACCCGTTCCAGGGGGTGTTGGGCCAATGACGATTGCATGTCTTTTGGCGAATACGCTGACCGCGTGTTGTCGCGCCAATGCTTTGCCCGAGCCGGACGGGTTAACCGCCTGAGATCCTTGTGGTTTTTCACCTTTGCTTGGGCAAAGGTGAAAATGCCTTCGGCGAGGATATTTTTTGACAGAAAATGAACGTTGCGATTAGCGCGGCATTGGAATGGGCCGTGCTGATTTTCCTGTAAGTATAGCAAGCGCGTCAGGTCGCATGAGCGTCGAGAGCGGCGGCAGATGTGACCCAAGTCCCCCTGTGAATGTGCCATATGCGGGCATAATCACGCGATTCATGTCGATCAAAAAGCACGGGCGCGACACGCCGCGCCCCTGAACGCTCAGCTGCGCTTTGGGGTGAAAGTGTCCTGATATTTCGCCGCTGCTGTGTGTGTTCGTTTCGTGGCGAAATACAAGTGGCGGTATGGGCAGTTCCGAGAGATGCGATCCACCAAGTTCAAGCGGCCCTGGATCATGGTTGCCCGTGATCCAAATCCATTTACGACCCGCTTGGAGACGCGCAATCCAAAGTTTTTCGTCGTCGGGTAAGTTTTGTTCGGACATGTTGTCATCAAAGCTATCCCCAAGGCAAATCATTGTCTGTGCGTTGGTTCGCGTTATGTCGGCCTCTAATCGAAAGAGCGTGTCACGTGTTTCGTATGGGGGCAGCATCGGGCCGCCCCTGCGCGCGTGGCGTTCGGCCTTACCCAGATGCAGATCCGAGACCACAAGAATACGGCGATCTGGCCACCAAAGACCACCCGAGGGAAGTGCCTTAAGGCGGGCACCAGAGAGCGAAAATGGATATGTCGTCATGCGCATAATGGGCCAGAAATCCAGATGGCTTGCAAGGTCATTCTTTTAAACCTGCGGCTTGGAACAGCGCCTTGGTCTCGGCGTCTAAAATGCGTTCGATGCCTTCACCCTGGATATGGATGCGACCCACCTCAAGCAACAGCGGGGCGGCAAAGGGGGAGACATGGGGCAAGTGCCTGTGTTCGATCCTGTCGCCCACACGTTCCAACATGGCGTTGATGCGCCCATAATCGACCAATCCTGACAGGGCTTCGGTTTGCGCGATGCGCATCAAAAGATGATCGGGGTCATATTTGCGCAAAGTGTCGTACAAGATATCAGAAGAAAAGCTTGCCTGTCGTCCGGATTTTCGAAGTCCGGGCAAGTTTCGTTCGATCAGGCCTGCAATCGTCGCAACGGACCGGAATGCTTGTTTCATCACTGCATTTGATGACAGCCACGTTTCAAACCCGTTTTGCAGGGCAGATTTATCAAAGAGGTCCTCTGGTGTGTCGATTTTGTCCAAACCCCAAATCAACGTCGCATAATCGGTGGAGACAAACCCCATGGGGGCGGTTCCGAGGGTTTCCATGCGATTGGTCAGCAAAAGACCCAAGGTTTGCTGTGCATTGCGCCCTGCAAATCCAAAGACGCAGAGGTAATTTTGATCTTTATGGGGGAATGTTTCAACCAACAGGCTTTCACGGTCGGGCAGGCGCGACAAGCTGCGTTGTTGGTCAAGCCAGTGACGTGTGTAATCCGGTAAATCCGCAAAAGCATCGGTTTCGAACCCTGTAAGGATGCGATCACACAGTTGTGTCGATGTTGCAAACTTGGTTCCCATGAAGGTTGCGATTTTTGGTTTTTTGGTGGCAGCCCGCGACACCATGACGGTCAATTCGCGCATAGACTCAAACCGCACAATCTGCCCGCCGATCAAAAACGTGTCCCCCGGCGCAAGTGTGGCGGCAAAGCTTTCTTCGATCTCGCCCAAAGGTTTGCCGGCGCGATTTTTGCCCAACCGTACTTTTACGGTGTCTGTGTCTTGGATGGTGCCGGCGTTCATCCTGATCCTGTGGGCCGCACGGGGATCGCGCAATCGGATCTTGCCATCGGGGCCATATTGCAGGCGATGCCAATTGTCATAGCGGCGCAAAGCGTATCCGCCTGTCACGCAAAAATCCAAACAGTCATCAAAGGTTGCACGGGTCAGATCGCTATAGGCGCCCACCGTTCGGATTTCATCGAACAAGGACGCTGGATCCAAAGGTCCGGCACATGCGAGCAACACGATATGTTGGCACAAAACATCCAATGGACCACGCGGGGGGGGATCCCCATCCAAGTCGCCGTCAAGAACAGCGGTCAGTGCCGCGTGGCATTCAATGATTTCAAACCGATTGGCAGGAACGATCATTGCTTTTGACGGCGTGTTGTATCGATGGTTCGCCCGACCTATCCGCTGCACCAAACGTTTCACATTTTTTGGGGCCCCAATCTGGATCACCAAATCCACATCGCCCCAATCGATCCCCAGATCCAGACTGCCTGTGCAGACGATTGCCCGCAACTGGCCTTGGACCATGGCCTGTTCCACCTTGTGGCGTTGTTCGCGGTCCAATGATCCGTGGTGAATGGCGATTGGCAGGTTGTCGTGATTGGCAAGCCAGAGATTGTGGAAAAAGATTTCGGCCTGTGCGCGCGTGTTGTGGAAAATGAGCGTTGTCTTATGCGCTTTTATTTGGTCCAAGACATCTGCAATGGCATAGTTTGCACCGCCGCCTGACCATGGCGGGGGTGTGTCGCCCAAGAGCATCGAGATATCCGGCGGTGGACCTGCATCGGCGTATAAAATGGGGCAGGGCGAAGGGTGCGGCGCCATCAACCTTGCGATGGCGTTCGGGTCATCGACCGTTGCCGATAATCCGATACGGCGCAAGGTTGGGCTGTGTTGTTGTAACCGACCAAGCGCAAGAAAAAGCTGATCGCCCCGCTTGGTTTCTGACAAGGCATGGATTTCGTCGATGATCACCCGTTTTAATGTCGAAAAGAATGTTTCGGCCTCGGGATAGGATACCAAGAGCGCAAGGCTTTCGGGCGTGGTCAGCAGGATATGCGGGGGATCGACACGTTGGCGGCGTTTGGTCGATTGCGATGTATCGCCTGTGCGATCTTCGACGCGCAGGTTCAGACCCATTTCGGTGATGGGTGCCGTCAGGTTGCGCTTGATATCATTGGCCAGCGCCTTGAGCGGCGAGACATAGAGCGTATGGAGCCCCGTGTGTTCGCCGGTCGCCAATTCGATCAAGCTGGGTAGAAATCCAGAGAGGGTTTTCCCCGCCCCCGTAGGTGCAATTAACAATTGTGCGGGATAGTGCGCCGTTTCAATCAGCTG
>RGAJ01000370.1 GCA_009920225.1 Paracoccaceae bacterium | reverse complement strand
AGCTATCGCGTCTTCAAAATCGCCTATCCGGCCGCAAGATCACGCTGTCCTTGGACGAACACGCCAAAATATGGCTCGCGGACGAAGGATATGACCCAGTTTTCGGCGCGCGTCCCTTAAAGCGTGTTATCCAACGCGCACTCCAAGACCCGTTGGCTGAAATGCTTCTGTCAGGAGAGATCCTCGATGGTGCAACAGTCGCGATTCATGCCGGCCCAGAAGGTCTCATCATTGGTGATCGCGTTGGCACATCGCATCGGGATGCGCCCAATAACACTGTCATTCACTGACTATATTTAACCCCGCTATGGCGGGGTTAATGCCTTCGGCGAGGATATTTGGTGACAGAAAATGAAACACAGATTCCATTCTATTTTCTGTCAAAAAATATCCTGGGGGGCCGCCAACGGCGGCGGGGGCAAAGCCCCCTTTTTGTCGGATCGCGATAGCGATCCGATCAACCAATAGAGTGTTTTTCGATATAGGTGCGTAGCTCTTCTGCCTCGAGACGCGCCTCACGCAAGCCTTCCATCGCGGCACGCAACTCAGCTTCTGTTTGGTTCAATTGGCTCGTCAGCTCTGCTTCGCGTTGCTGTAAATAGGTGATCGCTTGGTCGCGTGTTTCTTCGGCTTCGTGTAATTCTTGTGCCATGCGTTCAAATTCACCGAGATCCGCTTTTGAGACCCGGGTAAAGCGATGCAGCACCCAGCGCGCGAACCAGCCCAAACAAAAGGCAACAAACAAAACAACGGCAGTTGCGATGATAAATTCAGTTCTATTCATGTCATTGTGCCTTTTGTTCGTCTATTTGCGCTTTATCCTGTTCGCCGATCGGTGCCAATGTAAATTCGATACGACGATTTTTTTCGCGGCCCTCTTTGGTATCGTTCGATGCGATTGGCCGTTCTTCACCATAGCCTTTGGCGACGAAACTGGATGTCAGGATCCGGCGCTTTTGTAATTCCATGAGAACAGCATTCGCACGCGACTGGCTGAGGGCGCGATTCATGTTTTCGCTGCCTTGGCTGTCAGTGTGGCCCGAAATCATCAACGGAATATCTGTGCATTCGCGCAGCACCTCGGCGATATCGTCCAGCAACCGTAACCCTTCGACATCGACGCGATCTGAACCGGGTTCGAAATTGATTTTTCGAGTTTCGAGCAACCCGTTGATTTCCTCGACACAGTCTTGGGGCGTGGGCTGATCGGGCAAGGATATCTCGGGTTCGACGTATTGGATGTTCAGCACAAGACTTTGTGCATAGTTTTCTTTTGCCGCGAACAAAACGGCGATGTCTGATCCAACTTTTTCTTGTTCTGACGTTCCCGAAATATCAATTTGTGACTGATTTATGATCGCTTTGCCCTTTTGCACAAGCTCCATAGCATCAAGCGTTGTAAGGATCTGCGGCGACCAATCATTTTTTAGGGTGTCGTTTACCTGTACTGAAAGATGCGTTTTCTCATTTCCGAAATTCGCCACGGCAACGCTGCGCACCATTTCAAGCGATATGTCGGACGATACTTCGCCCCACAGCTGCACCAAACCTTCAGGGCTGCGCACAATGGTAAAGTCTTGGATGGTTTCATCTTCGGTCTCGGGAACCGGCAATTCAGACAAAAGATTATATTCAGCGGGAAGAGAGGCTTTTAATGTGCCCACCACTGTTTCAAAGGCTGCGGAGTCGGTGCCTTCGATCGCAACAAGTTTGATATCAGTGTCGGTGATTGTGACGGATCCGCCGCTTAGGCTTTTTAATGCTTTGAGGGATTTGATCACCACTTGTGGCCATGCGTCTGTTGGCCGTCCGAGCGCGAGTTGGCAGCTCAGTTTGCCTTCGTACCCTAATTCTGTGATCGCCTTTGTGATCAAGCCACGAGAGACCGCCGTTTGTGCCGTACATGCATCAAATTTCAACGCACCGCGTTCGTACACGGCGCGGAACGTATAGGGGGACACGACCGGACGGGGGGCTGTCAGTTTGATGTCATGCAAAATGCCTTCGGGGCGGCGCGAAGCCCATTTTGCTTCTAATTTCTTTTTCTGGTCTTGGCTTTCAACGACAGCGTCGCCTTGGACCGCTGCACCAGATACAGTTATTTTTGCGCTTTGCGTATCTTTCAAAATTCCCAACGCATAGCGAACGGATGCCGCCCAA
>RGAJ01000369.1 GCA_009920225.1 Paracoccaceae bacterium | reverse complement strand
TCATGGAACCGCATATGCACCAATTGCCCCGTGGGCGGAATATCCAGCCATGGCGCAACAAAGGTCCCCGAATACTGCCCCGCGCAGCCAACCCAAGCCTGCCCATGCTCGGTGTCCCCCGCCATGACAATCCAATCCCGACGCTCAAGATCCGGCAGCGCTGCAGCCAATGGCGCGAAACAGGTGTTATACAACGCATCTGCGCCGCATAAATCCCCAAAGGGAAACGACATATGCACCACCGCTGTCTCGGCCATCACATCCCGCAAGGCCGCGCGCACCACATCTTGGTCAAAGTCATATAACCCCTGACGCAGCGGCGCGATCAATGCCTTATGATGCGTATGCCGATCGTGCATAATTAGGCACCTGGAACCTTTAACACGTTCGGATCTTTCATCACCTGCGCGCGATATGCGGGCCGGTCACACAGCGCATCATAATACGCGCGCAATACAGGGAAATCGCCGCGATCAAACTCCATCACAAAATAGCGATGCATCAACGTGCCAAACGCATAATCTGCCAATGTCAAACGATCCCCCATGAAATATGGGCCTTTGATCGCCTTCGAAACAATCGCACCCAAATGCTTCATCTCCGCGCATGCCGCAGCGACGGCTCCATGATTGCGCTGTTCGGCCGTCATTCGATAGAGTTGATAAAACACCCCCACCACAACTTGAGGATAAAAATGTGACCGCGTCCAATCGGCCCATTGTTCAATTTGCGCAGCCGCAAAGGCATCCTGTGGATGATCGCCATAGGCTTTCATCAAATACCGCACGATTGTGGGGGATTCCCACAATACCTTGCCCCCGTCTTTCAAAACGGGCACCAATCCCATAGGGTTCAATGCACGATATTCCGCCGTATCGGTTCCACCAAAGGATCCCCCGACATCAAGACGCTCATGCTCTAACCCCAATTCCGCAACACACCACATAACCGCTTGCACATTGGCAGAACTGTCTCGTCCATATACCTGTATCATCGTGTTACTCTTTTCTCATTTTCAGTCTAAAAATATCCCGGGGAGCCCGAGGGGCAGCGCCCCTCGGACAGATCAAACTTACTCGGCCGCTGCACCATAAGGCACATTCTTTCCACCATATCGACGCACGCGCACATTGCACTGTTCTGCATGCCCGACAAAGCCCTCAAGCATGCACAAACGCGATCCGTATTCACCCACCATCGCCGCCGCCTCATCAGTCAGAACGCGCTGATAGCTGTGTGTTTTCAGATATTTGCCAACCCAAAGCCCCCCAGTATACCGACCCGCTTTTTTCGTAGGCAAGGTGTGATTGGTCCCAATCACCTTGTCCCCATTGGCCACATTGGTGCGCGGGCCTAGGAACAGTGCGCCATAAGATTGCATATTGTCCAAATACCAATCATCGCGATCGGTCATCACCTGTACATGCTCATAGGCCATGTCATTGGCAACCTGTAACATTTCTTCATGTGTGTCACACACGATCATATCGCCATAGTCGCGCCAACTGGTTTCTGCGGTCTCACGGGTGGGCAGAATTTTCAAAATCCGCTCAATCTCGGCCAATGTCGCATCGGCCAATTTACGGCTGTTGGTAATCATACACGCGGGCGAATTGTATCCATGTTCGGCCTGTCCCAACAAATCCGTCGCACAGATTTCGGCATCAACCGTGTCGTCCGCGATAACCATGGTTTCGGTCGGACCTGCGAACAAATCGATGCCGACACGGCCAAACAATTGGCGTTTGGCTTCGGCCACAAAGGCATTTCCAGGACCTACCAACATGTGCACGGGCTCAATCGTTTCGGTCCCGATTGCCATTGCACCAACCGCTTGGATGCCACCCAAAACATAAATTTCATGCGCACCCGCCATTTGCATGGCCGCAACAATCGCGGGATGTGGTGCGCCGTTTACGGGTGGTGCCGACGCAATGATGCGCGGCACACCTGCGACCGATGCCGTCAGAACCGACATATGCGCCGAAGCCACCATGGGAAATTTACCCCCCGGCACATAGCAGCCCACCGATTGCACGGGGATGTTTTTGTGACCCAGGATCACGCCCGGCATGGTCTCAACTTCGATATCGGTCATGGATGCGCGTTGCGCTTCGGCAAAGCGGCGAATTTGCGTTTGTGCAAATTTGATGTCTTCCA
>RGAJ01000368.1 GCA_009920225.1 Paracoccaceae bacterium | reverse complement strand
TAATGGCAGCACTTGCACAAACCAAGGTCACTGCGACGCAAGAACGGCTTGCAACTTTGGATCTTGAGACCAAAGGATGGAGCGCGGCAGTGCGCGCCAATGCCGTGTCGCGCGTTCGCGCCATGGGATTGCCAGGTCGTCGCGATGAATATTGGAAATATACCGATCCAACAACACTATGCACCGCGCAACCAACCTCTGCCGCGGTCTTTGACCCCAAAGAAAGCGAAATGTTTGGTGAGTTGGATCGTATTAATCTGGTCTTTGTTGACGGGACATTTGATGCGGCCCTGTCCGACACGACCGATGGCACAGGGATCACGATTGATCGTTTGGCGGATGTCGCGGCGCTTGATGTGCATTGGGCAAAAGATTATTACGGTGTTTTAGAACAGCGTGGACAAACACCCGTTGAACGTCCCTTGGCGACGTTGAACACAGCCTATGCAACGGATGGTGTTTTGATCCATGTGACAGGCGTTGTCGAAAAACCTGTGAACATCACATATCTGCATAAATCAGAAACATCGGACGCGATTTTGCATCATGTGATCAAGCTCGACGCAGGTGCCAAATTAACAGTTTTGGAAAACGGTCCTGCGGCAGCACGGTTTAACAAAGTGATGGAAGTCTTTGTTTCTGATGGTGCAAAGTTCCATCACGTTCGGACCCAAGGCCGCGATCATGAGCGTCGCGCGGTGACGCATATGTTTGCAGAACTGGGAACCGAAAGCCAATTCAAATCCTTTACGCTGACAGCGAACGGGGTTTTGACGCGCAACGAATGTGTGCTTTGGCTGAACGGGGATGACGGTGTCGCCCATGTTGCGGGCGCCTGTGTTGGTGATGGTGATTTTCATCATGACGATACGGTTTTCATTACGCATGATGCAGTCGGCTGCGAAAGCCGCCAAGTGTTCAAAAAAGTGCTACGCAATGGTGCGACGGGTGTGTTTCAGGGCAAGATTTTGGTGAAACCAGATGCACAGAAAACCGATGGCTATCAGATCAGCCAGTCACTGTTGCTCGACGAAGATAGTCAGTTCTTGGCAAAACCCGAATTGGAAATCTATGCCGATGATGTTGCCTGTTCGCACGGGTCCACTTCGGGTGCGATTGATGATGAGGCGTTGTATTATCTACGCTCGCGCGGTGTGCCGGCAAAACAGGCAACAAACCTATTGACGCTTGCGTTTTTGGGCGAAGCGGTGGACGAAATTGAAAACCGTGACATTGGCGATATCATTATGCAGCGACTAGAAGGATGGCTGCAAAGGCACAACGTATAATGTCTCTCGTCCAATCAATCCTGCACAGCTACGCAAATCCTGCCCCCGTGTTTAAACGCATGTGGGCAGGGGGCGTCGAAGAGCGCACGAACCTTGCCCTTGTCATGGGGGCCTGTGCGGCGGGGTTTGTATCGGCATGGCCAAGCTTGTCGCGTCAATCCTTCATCACAGGTGAGCCGCTCGATCAATTGATGGGCGGTGCGTTGCTGGGTTGGGTGATGATTGCGCCTTTGATGCTGTATGTTTTGGCGTTCATGCTTTTCCTGTTGTCCCGAATTTGGTCAAGCGCGGCATCGTCTGCACAGGTGCGTCGCATCTTGTTTTGGGCCTTGGTGGTGGGAACGCCTGTGTTGCTTTTGCATGGGTTGGTTGCGGGCTTTATCGGTGCAGGGACCGCAAAAACAATCGTTGGGGCCATTTGGATGGGTGTGATCCTGCGCACCATCATCGTTGGGTTCAGATCGGCGTAGGACGGGCAAGATGTTTCTAAATCTCAAAGATATGACACTGGCGTCGTTCGCGCGCCCCGCTGAGGCGGCAGAGGATTTATTTGCGCGAAATATGGACCGCAAAACGGCACTTGGATTTTTGGCCTTGGGTGTGTGTCTGAGCACAATATCCAATTACATCACCATTCCAGGGTATCTTAGCGGCACAAGCGAATTAGAGATTGCAATCTCTCCCATCGTATTTGCGGTCATTATTTTCATCGCAACGCTTGCATCCGCGTGGGGAACCTATGTGTCAGGTCGCATGTTCAAGGGCACAGGCACCTTGGATCAGATGATCGTTTTGGTGGCGTGGATCCAATGGATCCAATTCGTCATGCAATTGGCCATTTCGGTGTTTATGATCTTCATGCCCCCATTTG
>RGAJ01000367.1 GCA_009920225.1 Paracoccaceae bacterium | reverse complement strand
GCTGCGGCCTCAAGGTCTGGCACAGCGATGGCGACGTGATTTAAACGACCGATCATTTTGCGTCCTTTGCGATAAACGTTGGCACCTTATGGCGCGAAAAATGCGCCATGTCCAAGGGACACGACGGCGCACCCGAATTTTAACAAAAAATTAGGATTAAATCGGCAAAATTCAATCATTACCTGGGGGGGTTCTACATGGAAAACCAAGAAAAGCCAATTGATCTTTCGTTTCGATCCACACCATCACGCCCCCTGTTGGGGTTGACCATATTATTGGTCGAAGACAGCCGCTTTGCCTGCGAGGCGATGCGGATTATGGCGCTACGCAGCGGCGCACGCTTGCGCAGGGCCGATTGCCTAACCTCTGCGCGGCGGCATATGCGGCTGTATCGCCCATCTGTCGTCATTGTCGATATCGGTCTGCCCGATGGATCGGGTTTGGATTTGATCCGCGAAATCTCTGGCAATCATCCGCGTGTTCCCGCGATCATCGGAACAAGCGGTGATGACATGATGCACGTCGCAGCAGTCAAAGCGGGGGCGGATGCGTTTTTTGCCAAACCCTATGACAGCATCGCGGCCTTTCAATCTTCTATTCTGAACTTGTTTCCGTTTTCCGATGGTTCTTGGCGTCCACGCGTGATCAGCAACGATTTGGTGCGGCCCGATCCCGCCGTGTATCGCGATGATCTGTGTCATGCCAAAACATTGTTGGAACAACAACCAAGTGCGCCGATGAAGACCTATCTTTGCCGGTTTTTAGACGGCGTCGCACAATCTGCGGGGGACGGTCCAATTGCAATCGCGGCACAAAGTGGGGATATCGCCGCATTGGGTGAGTTGATTGATCGCAGAATAAATCAAATTTCCGCAATCTAACCCAAGGCGGGATCCGTTTGAACCAAGACGAGGCGGGTCAGATTGCCCAGCTTTTCCTTTTGTCGCCCGTCGGTGCCAAAATTTTCGGGCCGCAACCATGTGTCAAAGGCTTCCTGCAAGGCGGACCATTCTGCATCAATCGCGGCGTACCATGCGGTGTCGCGGTTGCGACCTTTGACGATTGCGGCTTGGCGAAAGATACCTTCGAAGCTAAGGCCATATCGCTGCGCGGCACGGCGCGATGGGATATTGCGGCTGTCACATTTCCATTCAAACCGGCGATATCCGTTTTCAAATGCCCATTTCATCATCAAATAGATCGCTTCGGTCGCAGCAGGGGTTTTTTGCAGTACGGGGGAAAAATTGATATGCCCCACTTCTATTGTCCCCATGTTGGGATCGATACGTAGGTAGGATGCAACGCCCAAATAATCCTGCGTTTCGGCAGATTTTATAGCATAGAAATATGGGTCCGATTTGTCGGCCATATCCGAAACCCAACGATGGTAGGCAGCCGCCGAGTGAAAGGGACCATAGGGCAGGTAATCCCATACAAAATCTTGGCCTTCGTACGACTGAAATAATTTTGCCGCATGACGCGACGGGCACAGTCGTTCCAAAACAACATATCGTCCTGTTAGGGTATCTTGGTCGGGTGCCTTAACCGCCTGCCAATTGTTCAATGATGTGATCATCGCCTCGCGTTCCTCATTCGCATATTGTGGTCATCATATCTTTGAAAAACGCAACTCACCACTGCCAATTGATTTTGTAGTAATGGTTTAGCATCGGATTGCTTGTGAACAGCCGTGCAGACTGTGTTCCGCAGTCCCACTCAAGGCTTTTGTCGACGACGGTCAGGGTGTTTGAATGCACACTATACCCTATCTTTTTGGGCGTGCGTGCCCCGACAAAGCGGGTCCGATACTCAAGCACACCAGAGGGATAGATGCAAGAAATATAGTAAAAGTGGTCTTCAAATGCCTTTCCCATCATATCATATTCAAGTGTGATTTCTACTCTGGCGCGCTTGCCGCGCTTTATCGGTGGAATACATTGATATTCATAGATAGTTACCCCCCATTTCGATGCGGGCCGGCTGCAAGTCAACACCGTCAACGCAGATCCTTTTCAATACATATTTTCCCTTAGCACTGGTATGCATTAGCCTTTCAAGAGGGCCATGGATGCATTCTAAATCAAGATTTAGTTTAACGCGCATTTCATTGGCATCGGTGTCAACAATAGTATCAACGACCAACGCCCTGTTGAAGACCTGATATGCG
>RGAJ01000366.1 GCA_009920225.1 Paracoccaceae bacterium | reverse complement strand
GCATCACGGTCGTGTTCAACGTGGCCTGAGCGTCTGGGTTATCAACAAAAATGGTCTGCCCATCCATGCCGGCCCATTCAAGCGTTCCCGCCACCGCGCCCAAAGTCGACGCGCTTGTTCCAAATGCCGCAGATACTAACAAATCTTGGCTGCCCAAAAATCGTAACGTACTACGTGTGATTTCGCCGTATAAATCAAATTTAACACCCGTAAATTCGATCAAATGCGAATAATGTGATAGATCACCGCTCATGTTCATCCCTTTCATGATTGGATTAAACCTAAGCGGGTGCGATGGCGAAAAATTAACTAAACTTTGTCGAAAATGTGGTTTTGTGGGCGATCATCGAAAAAATTTGTCATTATGACATAAAAAAACGGGCCACATGGACCCGCTTTCCCATCAATATAAATACGGCTTATGCCAATTGGCCATCCGCCGTGATGCGAGTCTTGCCGCCCAGATATCCGTGCAATGCGGCAGGCAGGTCAACCGATCCATCCGCCTGCTGGCCGTTTTCCAACACCGCAATCAAACACCGCCCCACGGCCAAACCCGATCCGTTCAGCGTGTGCACAAATTCCGGCTTGCCGCCATCCGCAGGACGGAACCGCGCATTCATTCGACGCGCTTGGAAATCGCCACAAACCGACACAGACGAAATCTCGCGATATGTGTTTTGCCCAGGCAACCACACTTCCAGATCATGCGTCTTGATCGCGCCAAACCCCATATCACCCGTACACAGCACAACCACACGATAAGGCAGGTCCAGCTTTTCCAAGATCGCCTTGGCGCAATCGGTCATCCGCTCATGTTCTTCCATCGACTGATCGGGATGGGTGATCGACACCATTTCGACCTTTTCAAACTGATGCTGGCGCAACATGCCCGACGTATCCTTGCCCGCAGATCCCGCCTCAGAGCGGAAACATTGCGTATGCGCCGTCATGCGAATGGGCAGCGCCGCAGCATCAACAATATCGCCCGCAACCGTGTTGGTCAGCGTCACTTCGGATGTTGGGATCAACCACCACCCGTTCGTGGTCTGATAGCTGTCTTCAGCAAATTTTGGCAACTGGTTCGTGCCATACATCGCCTCGTCGCGCACCAAAACAGGGGTGATATGTTCGACCAACCCATGCTCATCCACATGCGTGTCAATCATCATCTGCGCAAGCGCCCGATGCACCCGCGCCACCGCGCCGCGCAACACGACAAAGCGTGACCCCGACAGCTTTGCCGCCGTTTCAAAATCCATCCCCGCCTGCACAGCGGCCAAGTCATAATGCTCTTTTGCACCCTCGATCTGGCGCGGCGTCCCCCAACGGTGGATTTCCACATTATCATGTTCATCGGCCCCATCGGGGATGCTGTCATGGGGCAGGTTGGGAATGCGCATCAACGCATCGGTCAAGTGATCGTCCAACTCTTTGGCCCGCGCTTGCATCGCGGCGACTTCGGCCTTTTTCTCGGCAACAAGGGCGCGCAAACGTTCAAACTCGGCCTCATCGCCTTTGGCTTTGGCGGCACCCACCTCTTTTGACGCTTTGTTCTGATCGGCCTGTGCGGTTTCCGCGGCCAAGATCGCCGCGCGCCGGTCACCATCAATCTGCAACAGGGCAGCGGACGCATCCAAAACCCCACGCCGCGCCATCGCAGCATCAAAAGCAGCAGGGTTTTCACGGATGGCACGAATATCATGCATGGCACAGGTCCTTTTTCAATGAATCATTGGGCGCTTTATGCACCAACTCTGGCCAAAGGGGTAGGGGGAATCACTCCCCCGTCTGGTCCGTGTATCTGTCCCCATATCGCGTCGGGTCAAAGACATATCCATCAGGATCTTGCAACCAGCTTTTCCATTCGTCACGTGCATCGAACCAAAACGAGTCCACGGTTGGCCAATGGGCGGGCGGGGGCTGCAAAGCCTCTGGCAGGATGACCGAGGCATCGCCAAACATCTCATGCAACTGTTCGCGTGGGATGGTGACATCGGTAAAATCCAAGTGCCGTGCCCAAGCACCGCGTAGCTCAGCGAATCGAAGACCAAATGAACCATTCAACTGCGCACCAATTAGGTTAGCCTCATTCAACCGCGCCAGGTATAGGTCGGCCCCATTCAGCTGCGCGTCGGATAGGTCAGCCCCATTCAACTGCGCCCCTCTCAATTGAGCGTTCGGCAATCG
>RGAJ01000365.1 GCA_009920225.1 Paracoccaceae bacterium | reverse complement strand
GCGGCAAGGTTGATAGATGCATCTTCGCGGATTGCTGTATGCGGACAGCCGCCCGTTTCAACACCGATCACCCGATCAGAAGGGAGGATTTGCATGCGCATCAGGGCTTCGGCGTCTTCTTTAGTGTAAATATCATTGGTGATGACGGCGAGTGAATATCTATCTTTGAGTTGTTTCGCGAGGGCCGCCGTGAGCGACGTCTTTCCCGCACCAACAGGACCTCCAATGCCAATGCGTACAGCTGATTTTTTGGGCGTTGTCATGTTTTGAAAATCCTTGGGCTTTGAGTTTCATGGCGCATCGAGGCCACATCAGAGAGAAAGCAATTTGACCAAAAATCGTTGGTTTTTGCGGTAACGGCATAGTCAGTTGTGGTCTGGATTACGGGGGTGAGGTCCATCAGAACCTTTTGCCCCAGCGTTTGCCCCAGCGGCACGAGGCGCACGGCGGCAGAAACGAGGTTTGAGCAAAATGCATGGAGGTAGGACGAGACTGTCAAATGCCGATCAAGCCCATGTAGTTTTGCCGCCACACCAATGGCGACAGGCAAGGCTAGGTCAGGCATTTCGGTTCCCCACACGTCGCGCAGCACCTTACAAAACGCGTCCCCTTGCAGGGTGGTTTCCATAATCCGTTCCTTCGACGGGCAAAGCGCAATCGCCTGTGAATTCAACGCGGTGCAATCCTCCGCGTGATAAACCAACGCAACAAAGGTGGCGTCGGTTTTGGCCGAGCCATTTTCCAACAAATCGACAAGCCAGTCAAACAGGCTCGCACGATCATTGACGCGCCCTGTCTCGATCGCCCATTCTAAACCATGCGAATAAGCAAAGGCCCCGATTGGAAAGGCTGGGGACATCCATTGTTGGATCGTCAGATGCTGTGCCTCAATGTGCATGGACATGTGTACTTGCCCCGTGGGCGTGGGAATGTGTACGCCCATGCCCATAGGCGCCACCAAGTGGAGTAAACGGTTCCTGTACATAACTAACAACACCGCCGAGATGTTCAACCATATGTTCGATGACGTGATCATGCTGGATCAGCAGGCAGCCATTTCCAATTTGGCAAGGCGTATGGCGGTTGCCAATGTGCCACGCCAATTCCAACAGATTGCCACCTGTGATCTTGGCTAATGTCTCAGGTTTGGCTTGCACCATAATGCATGTGCCATCCGCGCATTCGATATGATCACCATGATAAAGTGAGGTTGTTTGCTCTAAGTCGAGAACAAACGCCACCCCACAATCTGTCACGAGCTTTTTCCGTCTTAGAAAGCGATCTTCGTAGGTCAGGGAAATCGTATAACTTGCTGTCCCCTCAGGGCGGTGATGGATGGTATGAGCAGTTATCATTGGAACATCCTAGAATAGAAAATACCGCTGTGCCATTGGCACAACATCAGCAGGTTGACAGGTCAAAAGTTCGCCATCTGCGCGAACTTCATATGTTTCGGGATGGACTTCGATCTCTGGAAGGGCTGTGTTAAGTTTGAGATAGCTCTTGCCAATGCCTCGAGTATTTTGCACGGCAACCGTTTGCTTTGCCAAACCCAAACGCCCGCGAATACCGTTGTCTTGTGCCGCGGCAGAAACAAAGGTCACAGCGGCATGTTCTACTGCGCGACCATAGGCCCCGAACATAGACCGGCTATAAACAGGTTGAGGTGTTGGGATCGACGCATTCGGGTCACCCATTTGCGCTGCAACGATCATGCCCCCCATCAGTACCAGTTCAGGTTTCACCCCAAAAAACGTAGGGGACCACAACACCAGATCGGCCCGTTTGCCGACCTCAATCGATCCTATTTCGTTGGAAATCCCATGGGCAATCGCAGGGTTGATCGTATATTTCGCCACATAGCGACGGGCGCGCAAGTTGTCGTTGACGCCGGGTTTCGCGGCGAATACGGCTTTCGGCAAAGGCGATGTCTTCGGGGATGGATTTGTCAAGGTGATGACATACCATCAGCATGTCAAGATGCTCTTCTACCGTATTCTTGGTAAAGGGGCGCGTTGGGTTTGTCGAAGACGGCAGAACGAATTCTTCGCCGCAAATTTTGATGATATCGGGGGCGTGTCCACCGCCTGCACCTTCGGTGTGAAAGGCATGGATTGTGCGGCCCTTCATGGCGGCGACTGTGTCTTCGACAAAACCGCTTTCGTTCAGGGTATCGGTGTGGATCATGACC
>RGAJ01000364.1 GCA_009920225.1 Paracoccaceae bacterium | reverse complement strand
GATGATCCTTGATCACCCCATCGTGCCCAACCCACCAAGCACGAAGACTGCTTGTCCCCCAATCAACCGCAATCCAATCCATCATTCTATCCCGTTGTCACCACACCGCCGTCAACCACAACGGTTTGCCCCGTCATCATACGGCTAGAGTCTGATGCCAGAAACAACACGGTGCCTGCAATATCTTCTGGTAGAATTTCTTGTTTCAGGCATTGCCGTTTCATCTGGTCTTCCAACGCTTCTGGGGTTACCCACATGTCTCTCTGCTTGTCGGTCATCACCCATCCAGGGGCAATCGCATTGACCCGAACGCCGTCAGGGCCAAATTCGCGCGCAAGACTGCGGGTCATACCAGTCAACCCCGCATTTGCGGTCGTATAAAGCGTATAGCCCGCGTTCCCCATCATATAACTGATCGAGGTGAAATTGATAATCACACCGTGACCTTTGGCCCGCATCGCAGGCAGAACAGCCTGCGCAGCAAAGTAATAGCATTTCAGGTTAATATCCTGCATCCATTGCCAAAACTCTTCTGTTACATCTTCAATTGTGTGACGTTTATCGTTTGCGGCGTTGTTTACCAAAACCTCGATATCGCCTTGTGCCTTGGCGACGCGGTCGATCGCATTGGCCAAGGCGCTGACATCGGTGATATCGCATGGGATGAACATCGGCCTGCGTCCGTGTTTGTGCTCCATTACATCACAAAATTCGGTTGCATCAGAACGTTGGACAAAGGCAACCTGCGCACCTTGACCCAAAAACGCGTCGGTGAGCGCTGCCCCAATCCCCGAACCGCCCCCCGTGATAAAGACGCTTTTTCCCTGAAGATCGTGAAACGTTGCTGTCATTCTGTTTTCCAATTTAGCTTAGAGGCTTGCAAGCCATTCTTTATGTGATCGCGCTTGCGACGCCGCGTGTTTTGCCTGTTTCGTTAAATGATCCACAGTGTCGCGCGCGAATTGACGTAACTTTGGATTCGCGGCCATTTCGGATTTTGCCGCATCCCGATTCAACAGGCCAAGGCCATCCAAAACGGGATAATGCAGCAATTCTTCGACATGCGGCAAGCCGTCCAAATCGTTGGCAAAATCGGATGATTTTGGCAGGCGCGTCGCCCAAAGGTCCAATCGCGCGCGCGTATTTTGATGAATAAATCCATCTGCGACATCACGCCAAAATGCGCTATCGTCTCGTTCAGACACGTAATGCAGATTGATAAAGTCGCGGAAATCATCGACCTGACCCGCAATGGCGTCATTGTATCGCGCTTTGTCTAAAGGTGTTTCGCGTCCCAATGTTTTCAAATGACGTTTCATAAACAACAACAGTGATACGATTGTGCCGTGAATGGATGTTGCCTCAAGCGGTTCCAAAAAGCTTGACGCCAAGCCCAGTGCCAAAACATTGCCCGACCACACGTTTGCAACGCGGCCTGAATTGATTTTTATATCGTTTCGCGGTTCAATCGGATGGCCCAGAAGACGTTCGATTTCAGCTTGTGCTTGGTCGGGGGTCAGGTGCGCATCGGAATAGACATAGCCACAGCCAATGCGTTCCGTTGTTGGAATTTGCCACATCCAACCCGATGATTGCGCCCATGCGTGGGTATATGTCGGGATGTCTTGCGTTGGATCCAGATCAATCCAGAACGGCATCGCGCGGTTGACGGGCAGGGTGTCCGCATAGCTGACCCAAGGCTCGCCCATGATCCCCGCAATCAAGGCGCGCCGAAACCCTGTGCAATCGATGAAGAAATCTGCATCCACCCGTTCGCCTGTATCTAGGCACAAGGATTTGATATGTCCCGTTTCCGGATCGCGATCGGCGGTTTGAACAACCGCATCAATCGTTTTGATGTCACAGGCCTTTGACCGCAGGAATTGGCCCACTTTCGCCTGATCAAAGTGATAGGCGTGATGGAATTGGCTGATCGGAACATCGCGGCCCTGAATTCGGGCGACAGGCGCCTTGTTTCCCGCCATTAAAGCGGAAAAAACATGTGGGTCTGCAACGGATCGACCCGCCGCAACGCAAAAGGTATCTATCCACGACCCTGCGTCAGGAATGCGATCCGCCAAAGCATAGGCATCATCAATTGGACCGTCATAGGAATGACCCAATCTGCGCCAATCACGATGTCGAATGCCGTATTTAATGGTGGCATCAGTCTTGGCCAGAAAATCGCGTTCCTCAATGCCCAGCGATTGCAAAACGCC
>RGAJ01000363.1 GCA_009920225.1 Paracoccaceae bacterium | reverse complement strand
AGCCGTGGTTTACCCATCGGCTATGCGGTCACGGTCGGCAATCAGGCCAAGATTGGATTTGCCGATTTGGGCGTCCACTTGTTAGAGGATCCACGGGTCAGTGCGCTTGGCCTGCATATTGAAGGGATCAATGATATCCGCGCGCTTGAACGTCTTGCGCGCCGCGCACGTGAGTTGGGCAAAGGGATCGTCGCGATCAAAGTCGGCAAATCTGACCAAGCGCGTGCCGCAACAATTTCGCACACCGCGTCGCTTGCGGGCGAGGATGCAGGCGCAGACGCGCTTTTGTCGCGCTTGGGGATTGGGCGTGCCGATACGCTTGAGGTGTTTTTAGAAACGCTCAAGATTTTGCACGTGGCCGGCCCATTGCCCGGACATCGCATTGGATCATTGTCGTGTTCTGGGGGCGAGGCATCGTTGATGGCCGATTTGGGTATTGGGCGACATGTTCAATTCCCGCCTTTGACCGAAACACAATTTGCAGGTCTTCGATCCGCGTTGGGGCCAAAGGTCGCCTTGGCCAACCCATTGGATTACCACACCTATATCTGGGGGGATACCGCGGCGATGTCGGCAACCTTTGCCGCGATGGCGGATGCCGATGGCATCGATATCACCGTCGTTGTGGCGGATTTTCCGCGCACTGATCGATGTTCACGCGATGCGTGGCAATGTGTGTTTGATGCTGTGCGACAGGCGCGGTCAACGACGGGGAAAACCTTTGCGATCCTTGCGTCTTTGGTTGAAAACTTGGCCGAAGAGATTGCAGATGACCTGGTACGCGATGGGATCATTCCCCTGTGTGGTATGGCCGATGCGATTGACGCGATATCGATTGCGGCGCAGATTGGTCAATCGGTCCCGACCATCGATGACGTGCTGTTGCCAAATGCAGAACAGGCAGGTCACGTTTTATCGGAATATGAGGCCAAGCGTCTTTTGGCGGAATATGGCATCGCGTTGCCACAAGCTTGCGTGCGTGACGCCAGTGCCCTGCAGGACCCCATCGACATCCCGTTCCCCGTCGTTCTCAAAGCCCAAGGCATCGCGCATAAATCTGATGCAGGCGGGGTTCGCATTGGCATCGCAGATCACGCGAGCCTTGTGAGCGCCGCGCAAGACATGGGTTTTTCATCCTATCTGATCGAAGAAATGATTTCCGATGGGGGACTAGAGATTTTGATCGGGGTCCAATGTGACCCCGCGCATGGTTTCATCCTGACACTGGCCGCAGGCGGGGTAATGACCGAAATCTTGCAAGACAGCGTATCGATGATTTTGCCCGTATTGTCACACGACGTTGATCATGCTTTGGGGCGTTTGAAAATTGCGCCGCTGTTTGATGGGTTTCGCGGGCGCCCCAAATTGGCGCGCACGGCCGTTGTCGATGCGGTGTTGGCTGTGCAAGCCTTTGTTATCGATCACCAAACCAGCCTTGCAGAGGTCGAGATTAATCCAATCATCGTCACCCCCACGCGTGCCGTGGCGGTTGATGCGCTCATTAAACAATCACAGAGGTCCCAATGACAGACAGCCCCATCAAAACCCATATTCGCGGTCATGTGTTAGAAGTCACTTTGGATCGCCCCAAGGCCAATGCAATTGATTTGGCGACAAGCCGCATCATGGGGCAGGTGTTTCGCGATTTTCGTGACGATCCAAACCTGCGCGTGGCGATTGTCACAGCGGCGGGCGAAAAATTCTTTTGCCCCGGTTGGGACCTAAAGGCCGCAGCGGATGGCGATGCGGTGGATGGCGATTATGGGGTTGGTGGTTTTGGGGGGATCCAAGAATTACCCCATCTGAACAAACCGATCATTGCGGCGGTGAATGGGATTTGCTGCGGCGGTGGTTTGGAATTGGCACTGTCCGCAGATATCATTTTGGCGGCAGAGCATGCCACATTTGCCCTGCCTGAAATCCGTTCAGGCACAGTGGCAGACGCGGCATCGATAAAATTGCCCAAGCGCATCCCGTATCACATCGCTATGGAAATGCTGCTGACAGGCAGATGGCTTGATGCGAATGAGGCCGCGCGTTGGGGATTGATCAACCACATCCATCCCGCGGCCGATTTAATGGCCAAAGCGCGCGAAATGGCCGACATGTTGGCCGCAGGTCCCCCCTTGGTCTATGCGGCAATCAAAGAAGTTGTGCGCGAAGCCGAAGACATGAAGTTCCAAGACGCGCTGAACAAAATCACCAAAAGCCAATTCAAA
>RGAJ01000362.1 GCA_009920225.1 Paracoccaceae bacterium | reverse complement strand
GTCATTGCGCAGCCTCGGCTAACAGAGATAGGGCGTCTGATGCAATCATGCGCTCTTCTTGCGCGGGGATCACCCACGCAGCGATTTTTGACGTATCTGAATGCAAGCGTGCCTTGCGAAGATGGTTTGCATCTGGGTTCATGCGAACCCCAGCCCATTCTAACCCGCGCAGTATCCGCGCGCGCACCCCAACCGCGTTTTCGCCGATGCCGCCGGTAAAGGCGATTGCATCGATGCCTTCCATCGCGGCGATCAGGCTGCCTGCGTGGCGCAGCGACCAGTAGCAAAAATGTTCAACCGCAAAGGCGCTGTCCGCGCTTGGGTCCAGCATAAGATTGCGCATGTCGGATTTGCCACCCGACAGCCCCAGTAATCCACTCTCGTGGTTTAGAATGGCTTTGGTGCGCTCTAATCCGTTTTCTTCGACCAATCGCAAAACAGCATTCGCATCAATTCCGCCCGAACGTGTCCCCATCGTCAATCCATCAAGTGGCGAATACCCCATGGTGGTCGCAACCGATTGCCCGTTCACGATGGCGCACAGGCTTGCCCCATTACCAAGATGAAACGCCAAAAGACGGCTGGGCAGTTTTTCACCCGAAATGATGGGAAGATTTTCAACCAATGACGCATAAGACAGGCCGTGGAATCCATAACGGCGAATGCCCCGCGTTTCCGCCATACGCGGAATCGCATAGCGGCTGGCGACTTCGGGGTTTGTGGCGTGAAAGGATGTGTCGAAACTGACAAACTGGGGCAGATCGGGGGCGATCTCGGCCAAACTGTCGATGGCGGCCAAATTATGCGGATTGTGCAGCGGCGCAAGCGGCGTACAGTTTACAATTTCGGCGCGCACCTCTGGTGTGACGCGCATCGGCGCGGTTAACTTGCGTCCGCCATGCACGACACGATGCCCCGCAGCCGAGATTTTGTCGATGCCAAATCCGGCGTCGGCCAAAGCGACCATCACATTTTTTAACGCAGATTTGTGATCAATAAACGGGATCTCTTGGGATACGTCATTGACTTTCAATCGGGACGCACCGCCGATGCCTTCGGCGATGCCTGATATTTTGCTGTTTAGATCGCGATCAAACACTGCAAATTTGATGGACGACGATCCAGCATTCAAAACCAGAATAAGATCGTCGCCCGCCACAATTACACCTGTTGTTCGCGCATGTCTGCCGCGTCGACACCCGCAACAGAAACAGGTTTCTTCATCGCATCACGACGGAAAGGTTCACCCAATTCTTGGTTGATCATCGCTTCGATCAATGTGGTGATACCGTTTTCCATCTGATCTTTGATCGCTTGGTTTAGCGCGGCGGTCAGCTCGTCCATCGTGCGCGCGATAACCCCTTTTAGGCCACAGGCCTGCGCGATCCCTGCATAAGACACTTGGGTGTCCAATTCAGTGCCGACAAAGTTGTCATCAAACCATAGGGTCGAGTTGCGCTTTTCCGCGCCCCACTGATAGTTGCGGAAAACGATCTGTGTCACGGCTGGCCAGTCGCCACGACCGATTGCTGTCAATTCATTGACCGCGATACCGAATGCGCCGTCGCCTGCAAAGCCAACAACAGGCACATTGGGTTGACCAATTTTCGCGCCCACAATAGCGGGCAAACCATATCCACAAGGGCCAAACAAACCAGGTGCAAGGTATTTGCGGCCTTCGTCAAACGACGGATAGGCGTTACCGATTGCACAGTTGTTGCCGATATCGGATGAAATGATCGCTTCGCGTGGGAGCGCGGATTGGATTGCGCGCCATGCCATGCGCGGCGACATCCAGTCAGGCTTGTCTGCGCGCGCACGTTCGTTCCACGAGGTGCCTGGATCGTCGTCTTCGTGATCCATTGAGCTTAGCTGTTGCGCCCAACGGGATTTCTTTTCGGCGATTTTGGCTTTGCGCTCTGCGCGGCCTGCATCACCTGCTGTTTCGGACAGTTGCGCCAAAATGCCTTTGGCGGCTTTGGCAGCATCCGCGATGATCCCAACTGTGACCTTTTTCGTCAGACCAATACGATCAGGGTTGATGTCAATCTGAATGATCTTTGCATTCGCTGGCCAGTATTCCATTCCATAGCCCGGAAGGGTCGAGAATGGGTTAAGACGTGTGCCAAGACACAAGACAACATCAGCTTCGCTAATCAATTCCATGGCCGCTTTGGATCCGTTGTATCCCAAAGGACCGGCAAACAAGGGGTGACCACCG
>RGAJ01000361.1 GCA_009920225.1 Paracoccaceae bacterium | reverse complement strand
AACGACGCCACCCTGCGCCAGATTGAGGCCGCACAACCAAACGTGTCCACATGGCTGTCCGCCAATGCAGGGTCGGGCAAAACACGCGTGTTGACCGACCGCGTTGCACGTTTGTTGCTAGATGGGGTATCGCCCGAAAACATCTTGTGTTTGACCTATACCAAGGCTGCCGCAACAGAAATGCAAAACCGTTTGTTCAAACGGTTGGGGGCATGGGCCATGCGCGACAGCGCAGACTTGTTCAATGATCTGATTGAATTGGGTGTGGATCGTGATTTGGATGAAACCGCATTGCGGCATGCGCGGACACTCTTTGCCAAGGCGATTGAAACGCCAGGTGGATTGAAAATTCAAACGATCCATTCATTCTGCGCCACGCTGTTACGTCGCTTCCCGCTTGAGGCAGGGGTTTCCCCACAATTTGCCGAAGCAGACGAACGTTCCATTCGTCTGCTGATCCAGGATATTCTGGAATCAATGGCACGCACGCCTGCGCTCGGTGATATCATGACGGGCATTGCGCGCTATTCCAGTGACACCCAAATCGAAGATCTGTTGAAAAACATTTTGTCGAACAGGCACAGCTTTAATACCCCAGAAAACCGCGAGTACATCGCAAAACGGTTCGGTGCACCCGCAAGTGGGACCATGCAACAGGCAATCAACGATCACTTTGACGACGCCGATATCAAGCTGGTCCGCGATCTGATCCCTCATCTGAATGCAAGTGGTACAAACGATCAAAAAGCTGCGGTCAAGCTGGTGGCATTCCAATCGCTTGAGGCGGCAAATATTGCCTTGTTAGAGTCTGTATTTTTGAATGGCGCCAAAGCAAAGGCTCCGTTTCAGGCAAAAATTGATAGCTTTCCAACCAAAGCCTGCCGCAGTGGGCCTGCGGCCGCGTTGGTCGATGATCTCAACGATTTGATGACCCGCGTAGAGGATTTTCGTAATATCCGATTGGCCATTGAAATGACTGAGCGCACCACCGCGCTTCACGCCTTTGCCGCGGAATTTTTGCCACGGTTTGAACGGGAAAAACAGCTGCGCGGCTGGTTGGATTTTGACGATTTAATCAGCAAGGCCCGCGACCTTTTAACCAACCCCTTGGTTGCCGAATGGGTTCTGTATCGGCTTGATGGCGGCATCGACCATATTCTGGTTGACGAAGCCCAAGACACAAGCCCGATCCAATGGGATGTGATCGAAAAACTGGCCCAAGAATTCACAAGCGGCCAAGGCGCGCGTGCCGACGTCACCCGCACGATTTTTGTAGTGGGCGATAAAAAACAGTCAATCTACAGCTTTCAAGGTGCCGATCCGCGCGAATTTGACCGTATGCGCGACACATTTGCCGAGCGGCTAAAGGCAACAAATCAACCGTTTCAGCCCCTGTCCTTGGAATATTCATTCCGGTCCTCAGCCGCTATCCTGTCTGTCGTTGACAATACATTTGACGGTCGCGGTGCGTCTGGATTTGCCCCAGACAGCAAACATCGCGCGTTCAAAGATACGCTGCCGGGACGCGTTGATTTATGGCCCGTCATCGAGAAAACCGAACAAGTGGATGATGAAAACTGGTATGATCCGGTTGATAAACTGGGCGCGTCCGATTATCGCGTGCAATTGGCTGAACGGATTGCATCCTATATCCATACGCTCATTGCACGGGGTGAATTAATTCCCGACGATGATGGCGCACGCCCCATTCGCGCGGGCGACATCATGATCCTTGTCCAGCGCAGAAGCGAATTTTTCGACGAAATTATTCGTGCATGCAAACAGCGTGGTTTGCCGATGGCGGGTGCTGACCGCCTCAAGGTACAAGAGGAAATGGCTGTGCGCGACCTGATCGCGCTGCTGTCGTTTCTGGCCACGCCCGAAGACGACCTGTCATTGGCTGTTGTGTTAAAAAGCCCCCTTTTTGGATGGGATGAACAACGACTGTTCGATCTGGCCCATCGACGGAAATCGAAATATCTGTGGACTGCGCTGCGCGATCAGGCGGATCTATACCCGAACGAAGTCGCAATTCTAAACGATCTGCGCGATAACACCGATTTCCTGCGGCCCTATGATCTGTTGGAACAGGTGTTGACAAAATACGATGGCCGCAAGCGGTTGGTTGGCCGATTGGGATCCGAGGCAGTGGACGCCATTGATACCCTTTTGTCCCAAGCATTGATCTATGAACAAAGCGAAACACCCAGCTTGACAGGGTTCTTATCGTGGAT
>RGAJ01000037.1 GCA_009920225.1 Paracoccaceae bacterium | reverse complement strand
CAATGGTCCAATGCTCACATCCGCACCAATCTGTGCTGTGGGATCAATAACCGCCGTTGGATGCACGCCTGTCGCAAAACGCTGCCCCCTGTCCACCATAGCAGACAGTGTTGACATCGCGTATCGCGGGCGCGGCGCAATCAAGGCAGCCTGCAATCCATAGGCTTTGTAATCCGCACCCGGCCACAAGATCGCGGCCCGCGCCCGTCCCTGTGGGATAAGTGCGGCATATTTCGGATCCATCGCCAAGGCGATGTCATCTGGACCCGCCAATGCGGGATCGGACACGCTTGATACCTCAAGGGATCCGTCGCCCAAAACGTCGGCGCCGATGGCAATTGCAATGTCGCGAATGGTATAGGTCATGGGGTGCCTCGCAATGGTTGCGAACAGGATTACCCTTTGATTGACCCTATGACCACCCCTGCGCGAACCAGTGCATTAAATATTTTCGCATCGCGTCCATATACATCGCGGCGATATTCGATCCCGCCTGTGGGTTTTGTGATCGCGGTGCGGTACATCAAATGCACAGGCACATGTTTTTCCAATGAAATTACAGACTCGCGCCCAGAGTCCAAGGCGGCGCGGAACGTACCTTTTGGATCTGAACTTTGCACCGACAAAAGCGCATAGGCGAAATCAAACGGATCCGCCAACCGGATACAGCCATGACTAAAGGCGCGGGTCTCCCGACCAAACAGGTTTTTCGACGGGGTATCGTGCAAATAGATGTTATATTTGTTGGGGAACATGAACTTTACCAACCCCAAGGCGTTGCGATCAGAGGGGGGTTGTTTCAGGTCAAACGGAAACGTCTGTTCATTGTACTGCGAGAAATCAATGCCAGAGCGCGACACAACTTGGCCGCTCGTGTTGATCAAGTTCAAATAGCTATGCGCATTTGGATTTTTCTGCATCGCGGGCAAGTATTCTTTGACCGTAATCGAACGGGGCACATTCCATGTCGGATTTATCACCATATGTTCGATTTCGTCCGAAAACTCTGGGCTGCGTTGACCGTCTTTGTTTGTGCCCACAACCGAACGGGTTTGGAATTCGATGCGCCCGTTGTTGATGATCTTGGCGGTAAAATCGGTCAGGTTCACTTTGACATGGCGTTTGCCCATGTCGATATTCATCCAACGTTCGCGTTCCATCGCCACAACGACCGAAGCCAAGCGATCATTGGCTGACACGTTTAATTCACCAATTGTTCCAGATCCAGCAACGCCATCCGCAGACAGGCCGTGATCCATTTGGAACTGCTGAACCGCTTTTTGGATGTCAGCGTCATAGGTTGTTGTGACGGACCGCTTGAGGTACGCTTGCGACATCAGTCGATCGCGTAATGCCACGACATCTTTGCCATTGGTCCCCGGTGTCAGCTTTTGATCGCGCAGCTTTGGACCCCAACCGCCGTTGGCGATGACGCGCAGAAGCTTTTCTTTTTCATCCAGCAAACGATTGTATTCCGCACTTTTGGGCGCAACTGCCTTTAAAAAATTGCGGGGCGACGATTTCACAAATGCAGTCAAAAAACCTGCGCCATCAATTTGTGGCACGACACGTACGATATCCGCGTCAACTTTGCTGGGCACCAAAATACCCGTCGAAATATCACGCACATAGGCCAAAAATGCGGCGGTCATGCGCCCTTCTAACGTGCCAAGATCGGCAGTGGTCCGCGCCGATGACAAGGCCGCCTTGAGCCCATCCACATCGTAGCTTTGCCGTGGCAACGCATGGCCCGCAGAATTTTCCAACGCCTCAAACAGCGCAGCGCGACGGGTGCGCGCCGCATTGGATTTATCTATCCAAATTGGTTTGAATGTCACAGATTTATAATAGTTTAATGCCTGCGTATCCCGCGCCAACGCTTTGCTGAGCGCCATCTGATACGCAACATCATTTGCCTGCGCCGCAGCAGGGAAACTTTGCAAAATGAAAACAAACGCCGCTATCAGAGTAACAAAAAATGTATTTGCAGTTTTGTGGATACGCACCCTAACCCCCAAAATCATTTACGGTGTGGTGTTGAAGTAGGCCATGTTAAACTGAATTTTTTCGCGAATGTCTAATAACAAATGTGTGGGGACATCACAAAACCACGACATGTGCGGATCACCCCACACAGAACACACCATCTAGTGATAAATTTTCGACAGTGGCAAAAAAACGCTCAAAAATCCTTGATTTTGGGAAATCACAATAAAAAAGGGTTGGTTCACGAATCGATCCATGGCATACATGTTGCAACACGGGGACAAGGCAACTTCTACTGCGCTAGCTGCACAGCGCCAAGGAACAAAAGATACATGACTTCAGATTCAAAGGTGATGTTCACGCGCAGAGGTGTGCTTGGGGCATTTGCAGCGGCCGCAGTGACAGCTGCGCCGACCTTTTCCAACGCCGCAGGTTTTTTGCGCGGTGCAGGTGACATTCGCAAGATTGCGTTGGTGTCGCGTCGCACCGGTGAGCGGCTTGAGACGGTGTATTGGATCGAAGGTGAATATATCCCCGAAGCCTTAAAAGAAATCAATCACATGATGCGCGATTGGCGCCAGAACGAAGTCAAATCAATCGACGTTCGCACAATCGATATCATGGCCGCGAGCCACAGTTTATTGCAAACAAGTGAGCCATACCAGTTGTTGTCGGGCTACCGCAGCCCAAGAACAAACAATGCGTTGCGCTCTAAATCGCGCGGTGTCGCGAAAAATTCTTTGCACATGTTGGGGAAAGCGGCAGATTTGCGTTTGGGATCACGATCAGTGACGCAAATCAACAAAGCCGCAGCAGCATGTCACGCAGGTGGCGTTGGCCGGTACTACGGGTCGAATTTTGTCCACATGGATTGCGGCCCGGTCCGCACATGGCGCGGATAATCATGAATCACGAGCCAAGCAACGCGCTTGGCTTTTTCATGTAAAAGGACCACGGATCATGTCAAAAATTTACCAAGTCGTAACCTATATTGAAATCAATGATGAGGCTGCGATGGCACGCTATGCCGCGCTTGCGGGCCCTGCGATTACCGCGTCGGGGGGGCGTTTTATTTCCCGTGGTTTGCCCGTAGGAACCCAAGAAGACGGCAAGATCACGCGCACGGTCATTATCGAATGGGATGATCTAGACACGGCACAACGCGGATTTGCCTCTGACGGATATCAAAATGCATTGGCGGAACTGGGTAACTCCACGAAACGCGATATCCGTTACCTCGAAGCGCTGGCATAAACAGTCAAATATATTCTCTTTAAACGCGAACTGTGCTATCCTTCCTCTGAAAGGAAGGGACGACAATGACTGCATTACGCGCGCTTATCTGCCTTATATTTCTTCCCTCTCTCAGCATGGCCGAGGCCACGCTTGGGGATGATGGATTGCACAAACAACCATGGTTCACCCAAAGCTTTTTAGAGTTGGCTGATGATCTGGATGATGCCGTCAATGACAACAAGGTCTTGATGGTTTTGGTCGAACAAGCGGGGTGCCCGTATTGTCGCGAACTGCATCGGGTGAATTTTGAACGCGCCGAAATCGTTGATGCCATAACATCGGATTTCTTGGTGGTTCAACTTGATCTATGGGGATCGCGCGAGGTTGTGGATTTTGACGGCAGCGGATTGGAAGAACGTGACTGGATCCAAAAGAACGCGATCCATTTCACGCCCACCACCTTGTTTTTCAAACACAGCGATGATGGGACCCCGCGCGAAGTGTTCCGAATGCCCGGATATTTCAAGCCGTTCCATTATTACGCCGCCTTGTCGTATGTGACAACGGGCGCTCATGAAACCGAGCCCTTTCAAAGATACCTCCAGACCGTATTTGCCGATCTGGAAGCCAAAGGCATAGACCCAAAAGTTTGGGAATAATCAGGCGCTTAGAACACCGTCTTTGACCGCTTTCGCAATCTCAAAAAACGCCTGCGCTTGGGCGCTTGAGGGCGCTTTCACGACGATTGGCGTGCCCGCGTCTGATGTCGTGCGGATATCGATGTGCAAAGGCACCTCTGCCAACACAGGGACACCCAGCTTTGCAGCCTCGGCGCGCACGCCGCCGTGACCAAAGATATGCTCTTCGTGTCCGCAGTTGCTGCAGATATGGGTGGACATATTTTCAACCAAGCCCAAGATCGGTGTTTTCAACTGATTAAACATCGCGATCCCGCGCCGCGCATCGAGCAATGCTATGTCTTGCGGGGTGGATACAACAATTGCCCCATCCAACTGTGATTTCTGTGAAAGGGTCAACTGTACGTCGCCCGTGCCAGGTGGAAGATCAACGATCAACAGGTCAAGATCACCCCATGCAACCTGAAACAACATCTGTTGTAGGGCACCCATCAACATCGGGCCCCGCCACACAACAGCCTGATCCGCATCCACCATAAAGCCCATCGACATCACTTTTACGCCATTTGCCTCAAGCGGAATAATGGTTTTTCCGTCTGGGCTTGCAGGACGTCCTGTTGCCCCCAACAAGCGAGGCTGTGACGGACCATAGACATCCGCGTCCAACAATCCCACGCGCACGCCCATCGCGGCCAAGGCACAGGCCAGATTCACGGAAACGGTGGATTTTCCAACCCCGCCCTTGCCAGAAGCAACGGCAATCACGCGTTTTACCCCTGGTATCGATTGCGGACCTGCCGGAGCGGGTTTTTTGGGTTTGATATCGGGCGGTGGCGCTTTGGTCGCATGCGCGGTCAACACCATATTCACCGTTTCGACGCCGTAATCGGTTTTCAACAGCGTTTGAACCTGTGATTTCACGACTTCGTATTCAGACGCACGCGCAGGATCAATTTCCAATACAAAAGACACCTTTGTACCATCAAGCGTTAAACCACGCACCATATCGGCGGTGATTAAATCCTTGCCTGAAACGGGATCTGTCACCGCACGAAGCGCTGATGTGACCTGTTCTTTTGAAATGCTCATGACTGCGTCCTTTTTCACGACTTTTCACACACATAAACCGCGCAGATGACATTTACACCCACGCGGCCCCAAAAATCGCATCGATTTGATTATTTAACTTTGATTTGGCCTTGCAGCTTTGCGCCTTTAGCGGTGGTCAAAGTCGCATATTGCACATCCGCCAAAACGATCCCTGTGGATGAAATCGACAGGTCGTTGGCACCCACTGTGCCGCTGACTTCACCATCAACCGTCAGGGTGTCACAGGTAAGCGTGCCGTGGACTTTACCAGAATTTAGAACCTTGATCGCTTTCGCTTGGATTTGGCCTTTAACTTCGCCATCAATTTCAATGTCGCCATTTGATTTGAGTTGCCCATCGATTTTCACATCCGAGCTTAAAAACGTTTTGGCCATGTCCGCCCCCATCTGTAGTGTTCGGCGCTACACTGCAAGTTTTCGCAGTAATTGCAAGCGCAAAGGGCGAAAAACCACCGATCGCGCTCAACGCGACCAGACCAACACCCCGATAAGCCCGAACCCGATCGACATACCAAGTGTTATGATGTTGGAAAAGGCCCCGAATGTTGCAAGCGACCCCATCCAAACCCCGATGGCCGCGATCATGCAGGCCATTCCGATCACCTTGAGAAAAAGACCGGTCAAAACACCCGTTTCTTGTTTTGTGTGTTCAATTGTATATGCCATCTGTGCGCCCCCCGCTACCTAGCTTCACAGTTGCGCGGAAATGCGACCCAAATGCGGCGTGAATGCAGTCATTTTCGGGTTTCGGCCGTGGCTGTCAAAGCTGCCGGCATCAGGTCACATGCCTTGCACCTTTTGCGTTGCCTTTTGCGGCGAAACATGTCATTGGGGCGCATCTTTCGCGAATATTATTAATCGCGCGGTCTCTCGTGGGTGGGTGCGAAAGAAATAAACCCGACCCTATGAAACGCGCCAGACAAGATCGGAGCAAACATGCCTTTATATGAGCATGTCTTTATCTCGCGTCAGGATCTCTCTAACGCGCAAGCAGAAGGCCTGATTGAACATTTCTCCACAGTATTGAAAGACAATGGCGGCAACGTGATCGACAATGAATACTGGGGCGTTAAAACAATGGCCTATAAAATCAACAAAAACCGTAAAGGTCACTATGCGTTCTTGCGCACAGATGCACCTGCAACAGCGGTTGCGGAAATGGAACGTCTGATGCGTCTACACGACGACGTGATGCGCGTTTTGACAATCCGTGTTGATGAACATGCCGAAGGTCCTTCGGTGCAAATGCAAAAACGTGACGACCGCGGCGAACGCCGTGAGCGCCGCGCATAAGGCAAAGGATCTAAGTAATGGCAAACAAACCATTTTTCCGTCGTCGCAAAGTATGTCCATTCTCAGGCGATAATGCACCTGCGATCGATTACAAAGATACGAAATTGCTGCAACGCTACATCTCTGAGCGTGGTAAAATCGTGCCTTCTCGTATCACTGCCGTTTCTGCAAAGAAACAGCGTGAATTGGCCCGCGCAATCAAACGCGCACGTTTCTTGGCCCTGCTGCCATACGCTGTGAAATAAGGAGAATTTGATATGCAAGTTATCCTATTAGAACGCGTTGCGAAACTGGGTCAAATGGGCGACATCGTTGATGTGAAACCAGGCTATGCACGTAACTTTTTGCTGCCACAAGGCAAAGCGCAAACAGCATCTGACGCAAACGTAAAAGCGTTCGAAGCCCAAAAAGCGCAGCTTGAAGCACGCAACCTAGAAAGCAAAAAAGAAGCCGAAGCCATGGCTGCAAAATTGGACGGACAGCAATTTATTGTGATTCGTTCAGCATCCGACGCTGGCGCGCTTTACGGTTCTGTGTCTCCTCGTGACGCAGCAGAAGCAGCAACAGAAGCAGGCTTCTCAATCGACCGCAAACAAGTTTCTGTGATCGTACCAATCAAAGAATTGGGTTTGCACGCGATGGCCGTGAAACTGCACCCAGAAGTCTCTGCAACTATCGTCATGAACGTCGCACGTTCAGTCGAAGAAGCGCAGCTTCAAGCCTCTGGTAAATCCATCCAAGAACAAGCAGCAGAAGATGAGGCAGCAGCCGAATTTGAAATCGCTGAGTTGTTTGACGACATCGGCGGCGCAGCTTCTGATGACGATGGCGACATCGACGCATAAGTTTCGATATCGAATACATGAAACGCCCACCCTTTGGTGGGCGTTTTTTTATGTCGCGGTGATTTGACATAGACACTCTTGTGGCTTGGGCGTAATCAAAGGCACCGATTTGATTGAGTGTAAACAATGACGCATCCTTCGCCAAAATCTGAATTCATCCAAGGCATTATGGACCAGTTGCCCCTGCAATTGGGCGTGGTGCCCTTTGGTCTGGTCTTTGGGGTTTTGGGAATGGCCAGCGGGCTGAGCGCATGGCAAACCATCCTGATGTCGTCGGTCATATTTGGGGGCGCGTCGCAGGTTGTCTTTGCCCAACTCTGGATGGCAGGTGCCGCGCCGATCATCGTTGGCAGTTCGGTGGCCGTATTGAACCTGCGCCACGTGCTCTATAGCGTCGCTGTGGCGAAATACCTGCGACTCTTGTCACTGCGCTGGCGCATCTTGCTTGGGTATTTATTGACTGACGAGGCATTTGCCATTTCGATCAAACGCTTTGAACACGATCCCACACCACGCAATGCCCATTATCATCTTTTGGGGTCGGGTGTGACGCTTTGGGCCTTTTGGCAGCTATCAACCATTGCAGGCGTGGTGTTAGGCGCCACCCTACCCGCGCATTTGAATTTGGATTTTGCCATTCCGATGACATTTATCGCCATCGTTTTGCCCAGCCTTCGGCATGTGCCGCATGTGTTGGCGGCGGTCTCGTCGGGTTTGGTGGCCGTCTTTGGTCAATCCCTGCCCTATAACCTTTGGATCATCGCCGCGGCCATCACGGGCATCGTTATTGGGGCGCAGGCTGAAAAATGGAAGGCGCAACAATGATTTGGGCCATTATGATCGTCACAGGCTTTGCCACATTCTTGATGCGGTTTTCGATGTTTTCGGGGCTCATTCACCGCGCATTGCCGCCCGCGTTGGATCGGTATCTGACCTATGTGCCGATTGCCGTATTATCAGCCATCATCGCAGCATCGGTTTTCATTTCACACGAGACACAGATGCCCACAATCTGGAACACCCGTGTTTTGGCGGCCGTCTTGGCAATGGCAGTCGCCTTTCGCACCAAATCTGTCATTGCGACCCTGATTGCGGGTTTGGGTGTATTATGGGTATTGGAAAACCTGTTTTAGGCAATCACAGCCGACCGAACATGCGTTCAGACGGGTGTTTTTATATTAAATTATGGGAAATGGCAGGGGCAGCAGGGTTCGAACCCGCGACCTACGGTTTTGGAGACCGTCGCTCTACCAGCTGAGCTATACCCCTATTGCCGGTGTGGATACGATGCTTGTTCACCAAGTTCAAGTGTGAATCCGCACCGATTTGCAATTTTCACAAAAATTGCCATGCGCATTGGATTTGGGGTTATTGGCCTCTCCTTGCAGCATCGTCCAGCATTTGAACCAACTTTTGTCCGATCGTATCATGCGCCTTTTGTGACAGGCCCGTGCCGCAATGGCCGAGCGGTTGGGCAATCGTCACATGCTGCCCCAACTGCGCAAGGTCAGAGGGCATCACCCCAAGCATATCATCAATTTCATTTGTCGTCCGGCCACGAGGGGCGGACCAAAGAATTGCCCCCCCTGCCCACGCAATCAAGGTGCGCATTTTATCCATCCAACTGTTTTGCAGATCGTCTTGAATAATTTGAAACCGCTCTTGATCGCACAGCAACAACTTGCACAAAAGATGCTTCGTAAAATGACAATCGGTGAAATCAATTTCGGGATATAACCGCACAAGATCCGGCATCGGCCGAATAAAGCGGTCATTGCGACTGGGATGGACCTTGTAATAGCGGTTTGAGTGATTGACGCAAGACGGGGCTTCGATGATGACACGCTCGGCCCGTGCCACAAGTGCCATCAAATCACTGTCCCCCATCACCGCATCAGGACCAGAATGCGCAATCCCCATGTTGATGATCGGCACCTTGAAATGTCGTTCAAGCTGTGTCGTGAACGGGGTCACGATGTCTTCGGCATAGGTGTTTGCGCCACCGATACACACCCAGTAAGGACGATCCGTTCGCACACGTTTTCCCCGCAACAAGAACCGCGACTGACCATATTGACATACCGAAAAATCGACAGGGCGCATGCCCGTTGAGACATAACTCATTCTTCACCACCTTTTTCTACCCGAAGTCAGATTTGCACGATTCGATTGCAAAAGAGTTAATCACCTCTTCTGTTTTGATGTCTTGCCACTGGGGCGGGTTTCGCACTAAGGTCCAGTCAAGTTTGAAAGGATTTTCCATGGCTATCAAATCAATCGGAATCGTGGGTGCGGGACAAATGGGCAATGGCATCGCGCATGTCTTGGCCTTGGCGAAATATGATGTTGTGCTGAATGATTTGACCCAAGACAGCCTTGATGCCGCGATCGCGCGCATTGATAAAAATATGGAGCGTCAGGTTAAGGGTGGCAAAATTAGCGCTGCAGAAAAGTCAGACGCGTTGGCGCGCATCACACCCTCGCTTGCGCTGCGCGACGTGGCGCAATCTGATTTGGTGATCGAAGCAGCAACCGAGAACGAAGGCATCAAACAAAAGATTTTCGATGCGCTTTTGCCCGATTTGAAACCCGACACGATTTTGACATCCAACACATCGTCAATTTCAATCACCCGTTTGGCAAGCCGCACAGACCGGCCCGAAAAATTCATGGGGTTCCATTTCATGAACCCCGTCCCCGTGATGCAATTGGTCGAATTGATCCGCGGAATTGCGACCGATCAAGACACATACAAAGCCTGTTTGGAAGTTGTCGAAGCGCTTGGTAAAACTGCCGCAAGCGCCGAAGATTTCCCCGCCTTTATCGTGAACCGCATTTTGATGCCGATGATCAATGAGGCCGTTTATACATTGTATGAGGGCGTCGGATCCGTTCAATCCATTGATTCATCAATGAAATTAGGTGCTAACCATCCAATGGGGCCGCTTGAATTGGCTGACTTTATCGGGTTGGATACGTGTTTGGCCATCATGAACGTTCTGCATGATGGTTTGGCAGATACCAAATACCGCCCCTGCCCCTTGTTGACGAAATATGTTGAAGCCGGATGGCTGGGCCGTAAAACGCAACGCGGGTTTTACGATTACCGCGGCGAAACGCCGGTTCCCACGCGCTAAGGCTTTAATCCAAGGGTTCTATCGCGCAACCAGGCGACAAAACCGCGTGGATTGCTTTTCCATGGCTCAATCTCATCGATGCTGATCACGTCGCCGACAATGGGGCGTTGTGGTTTGTTCAGCGCGTGTTTGATTTCAAACAACAGCAAACTTTGCCGCAATGTTGCGGAAACCTGCGCGGCGATTTGGTAATAGCGTGAATTTTGGCCTTGAAAGAAAATTGGGACCACCTGTGCCCCGGAACGAAAGACCATCTTGGCGGTAAACGGGTTCCATGGCGCCTCAACCGCATCGCCAAAAAACGTTTCGCTGTTTGCGACCTTGCCCGATGGAAACAAAACGATCACGCCCCCGTGTTTCAAATGCTCCATCGCTAATTTGCGCATGTCCAAGCTTTTTTCCAAGGCATCGTCTTCGTGATCAAACGGGACCGGGATCATGAACTGATCAACCTGCGC
>RGAJ01000360.1 GCA_009920225.1 Paracoccaceae bacterium | reverse complement strand
ACATATATGTTTGAAACGCCTCATCCAGAACAAAGGCGCCGTCCACCACAAGCACATGTCCCGAACTGCGCGGGTCTAATTCATTGACGACGACAGACACAAGGTAAATGTCCATCTGCGGCAGAACCGCAATCACCGCCGCGATCACCGCTTGAAGCGCAAACCAGATCGCCGATGATCGTCGGTCCATTTTGATGTCGAGTGCATCTTCGTCGGGGCGCAAGGTGCGTAAAATACGCCATGTCGCGATACCGCCCACGATCCAAACGACCGCGCAAATCACGAAGAGCCCAAGCAATATCCCTGCGTTTTCTTCTACCCCCAAGACCGCTTTTAGTGCGGGCCCGTAGTTTCGAGACGTCGCAATTAACCAGATGATAACTGGGGCGGAAATGAGAAATACAAGGTTGGAAGACCGAATGCCACGCAACCAATGAACAAGGGCATTCATCAGGGATTGTCCTTTATTGAAATTAAAAAAATCCTGGTCTGCAGTGTCAGACCAGGATCAGATGTGTCAGTCGCTTATTTGGGCCACCATTTGATGGTCAGCTGTGACAATGTGCCATCTTCTTTGATCATGGCAAGGCCTTCGTTAAAGGCATCTTGCAGTCCATCGCCCTCTTGGAACACTAGGCCCAAGGGATCGGATGACAGACCTGTAATTGCAACAGTCAATTCGCCCGCAAACTCTTGTTCATAGGCGGCTGCAGATGTTGAATCGATGATGACGCCATCGACGTCGCCATTTTGCAGGGCAACAACCGCGTTGTTGAACGCATCAAAGAGCGCAAGGTTATCGCGGCCCACCAATTCTTCGCCCAACGTCGCGTTTGTAGTGCCGGTTTGTGACGCCAGCTTCATGTTGCCGTTTTTGAATTCATCGATGGTTGCGCCTTGGTCCGACACGCGCATCAAAACGCCTTGTTCCACGATGATATAAGGGTCCGAGAAATCGACAATTTTGTCGCGTTCTTCTGTAATTGTCACGCCTGATACAACCATGTCGAATTCGCCTTGGGCCAATGCGCCAAAAATACCATCCCATGCTGTGGTGACCCAATTTGGTTGGCAATTGATGCGTTCGCAAATCGCGGCGACAACGTCGACATCAAAGCCGACAACCGCGCCAGAATCATCAATAAATTCGTGTGGTGGATAGGTGGTGTCCGAACCGATGTTTAATACACGACCGCCAAGATCGGCGGCAAAGGCAGGCATGGCCAAGCTTGTGGCGATAAGTGCCCCTAGAACTTTGTTTAACATTCGTATCTCCCTGTGATTGCCGCATCTGCGCGGCTTATTTTTAGTAGCTATGATGTTAGCCCCCTTTATCCACCGGTCAAGGAATATGTTGGTTTTGCGCAACTTATTCAGGTGCAAGCGGGCTTTTTCAGGAAAAACGTAAAGGTGAAAGCGCGTTGACATGTGCATTCTCAAGGTCTGGGACATGTCCCAAAATGAGGGATGAGGCCAATTCAGACAGCCCTGGGCTGGTTTGAACACCATAGCCGCCTTGGCCCACCAACCAAAAAAAGCCCTCGGCGTTTGCGTCAAACCCCACCGCTGGTGTGCGGTCGGGTAAAAAGGTTCGTAATCCGGCCCAGCTATGGGACGGACGCACGATCGGGGCATGTGTTGCCTGTTCGAAACGCCACAGCCCTTCGGCCAGCGTCATATCGTCGGGAAAGGCGTCTTGTGGCTCAATCGGGTCTTCGTCTGCGGGCGAAATCATAAGTTTTCCACCCATTGGTTTTGCGTACCACTGTTCGCTGATCGATCCAAAGAGCGGCCAGTTTTCGCAGGCCAAATGATCCGGCAACGCCATCAGCACGGCACTTCGCCGCAAGGGTTGCAGGCCAAGAGGCGCGACGCCCGCGATCCTTGCTATGTGGTCCCCCCATGCGCCGGCCGCGTTTACAACAATCTTGGCGGTAAATTTTCCCTGACCTGTTTCTATTGTCCAGCTGGTCCCGTCATGCTGCATCGTGAGAACGCGGGCATCTGTGATAATTTCTGCCCCGTTCGCCCGTGCGTTTCGGACATAGCCTGTCAGCAAAAGATCAACGTCGATATCTTGTGCCATTGGCTCATAAATCGCGGCACTGAAGCGATCTGTATTTAGGATCGGCACCAAGTTCTGGGCTTCTGTCGGTGTTAGACGCTCTAATCCGTGGCTGTCTTGGAAATACGCGTCAAACACGTCCATTTCGGTGGGCTCAGCGATCAAAAGTTCGCCCCTTGGGGACA
>RGAJ01000359.1 GCA_009920225.1 Paracoccaceae bacterium | reverse complement strand
TGCGCAGGGCGCACGTCATATGGCAATGTGTACTGATCCACACGGGGAACATATGTCAGCGTGTTTTTCATTGCCCATGGCGTCACTTCAAAATGCATAGGAATGATTGCCCAATCTTGCATACCCACTTTTGACGCTTGTTGCAGCAAATCTTGACGTTTTGCATCGTCAACGGTTGCCAAGGCTTGCGTCAGCAGGTCATCCAATTGTGGGTTTGAATATTGACCACGGTTGGTGCCGCCGTATCCGCGTGACTTGTCTGGGGTTGCCAGCAACGCCTTGAGCGGTGAAGACATTTCGCCGGTGCCTGCGCCCCAACCTGCTAGGTAGGCCGAGAATTCGAACTTGTTCCGGCGCGAGAAGAATGTTGGTGCGGTGGATGCATCAATATCTGTTGTCACACCGACACGGGCCCACATTTGCGCGACGGCCTGTGCCACTTGGGCGTCGTTGATATAGCGATCATTTGGTGTGCCCAAAGTGATCCCGAACCCGTTCGGATATCCTGCTTCTGCCAAAAGCGCCTTTGCGCGCTCTGGATCATATCCAGGTGCAGGCATTTCGCCTTCGGCATGGGCGCCAAACATTCCAGACGGAAGCAATTCACCCGCGCTCACTGCGACGCCGTCCATGATGCGATCCACGATGGCATCGCGATTGATGGCAATTGACAGCGCTTCACGGACGCGAATGTCTTTCAACGGGTTTTTCCCATCGGTACCTGTGATCATGGGCGATGGTTCTTGCGCATGGTCAAGGTGAACATAGATCACGCGGTTCGAGATCCCTTGTGAAATGGACAGGTTGGCATCATCTTTGATCCGCCCCAAATCTTGGAGTGGGGGGTTTTCAATGAAATCAACGTCGCCCGCAAACAATGCCGCCACGCGTGGCCCAGCTGATGTCAAAGGCTTCATGTCTACGCGTTCCCATACTGCGGGGGCACCCCAATAATTTGGATTGCGTACCAATGTCAGACCTTCGCCACGGCGGAAGCTTTCAAGCAAGAACGGACCCGTTCCAATGGCAGCAGATCCATCGTTGAACGCTTGTGTTTCGGGATAGGCAAGATCACCGCAGCCCTCTGTGCTAAACTGAATGGAGGCGCCATCGACACCGTTCGCTTTGGCCGAAATAATCCCCCAAGTTGAAAATTCGGTTGGAAGCAATGGGTAAGGTCCATCCGTCTTTACAATCAATGTTAACGGATCAGGAACCTCAAAGCCTTTGACCGCTTTGGTGTAGGTTGTGAACAAAGATGGGGATTCCGGCACGCCGGGAATGCGGCAAACGGTATAAATCACGTCATAGGCATCAAAGTCTGATCCATCCGAGAATTTAACACCGGGGCGCAGTTTGAATTCCCAACTGGATTCGTCAATCGCCCGCCAGCTTTCGGCAAGCTCGGGCAGAAGTTTTTGGTTTTCGTCTGTTCCAACAAGCGATTCAAAAATATTGCGGCGCAATTGGTTGTTTGGGCCTAGGTTATGAAAATGCGGGTCGGCCGAGCTTGGTTCGGATGCGACACCGATACGTAATTCTTGCGCCGCTAAGGGCAGCGCTTGGATCGTTGTCGCAAGCGCCAAAGCAGCGACGCCGTGCAGATACGGTCTGAACATTGCAGGTAGTCTCCTCTGTTGACGTGTCGGTTTTTCCGTCGTCTTTGGGCTTCCGACACCTTTTGGTCATCTAACCCTTTAATCGGTATAAGACAGATGCATTCCAAGGAAGTTGAAATGTTATGACAATGTGTTATCAACCTATAACACTTTTACATACACGCCTAGCGGTTGAAGAGGGCACAGATGAGACCAAGAGCATCGATCCGTGAATACGAAGTTCTGCGTGCGATGATCACGTCAGGGACGGTCACGTCAGCCGCCCACAGATTGGGCATTTCGCAACCTGCGGTCAGCCGATTGCTCGCGCAACTTGAAACAAACGTGGGCGTCACCCTGTTCGAACGGCGCAGTGGCCGGCTGCGCCCCACCGCAGAAGCCATTCGGCTAAACGGGCGACTTGATCGGCTGTTTGATGCTTTGGCCTTTCTGGATGGGACGGATCCGACGGATTCACACTCTCAACCATTGCGATTGGCCGCACCCACGACCCTGGGTCATGGGTTTTTAATGGACGTGATGGCAAAGTATAAAAAAATCCATCCGGATCAAATGGTGTCAATGGAAACATGTACTTCGAATGGTTTGGTCAGCCGTATCGTCGATGATACAATCGATATCGGGTTTACCGTGTC
>RGAJ01000358.1 GCA_009920225.1 Paracoccaceae bacterium | reverse complement strand
CGCAGCCATAAATCGGACGGTCAGATGATCGCAGGCGCACAGTCGCGCATCGAACGATCCATGGATGTGGCCGTCTCACGCGAAGGTGAAGAGCTGCAAAAGGGGTTGGGCATTTTGGCCACAATCGGGTCCACCGCGCCCTTTATTGGTTTGTTCGGAACGGTTTGGGGCATCATGAATGCCTTTATCGAAATTGCCGCACAACAAAACACAAACCTCGCTGTTGTGGCCCCCGGTATCGCCGAGGCGCTTTTGGCCACAGGTCTGGGCCTTTTGGCGGCGATCCCTGCGGTTGTGTTTTATAACAAACTCAGCGCAGATTGTGATCGCATCATTGGCGGATACGAAAGTTTTGCCGACGAATTCGCCACCATCCTAAGCCGCCAATTGGACGCATAAGATGGGCGCGACACTTGCCAAATCTCAACCTGCCAAAGGGCGCCGCAGACGCCGCGCCCAACCGATGGCAGAAATCAACGTGACCCCCTTTGTGGATGTCATGTTGGTTTTGTTGATTATTTTTATGGTCGCCGCGCCCATGCTGACCGTGGGCGTGCCTGTGGAATTGCCCAAGACTGCGGCGACCGCCTTGGCCGCCGAACAAGAAGAGCCGCTTACAATTTCTATGACAGCAGACGGCGGAATTGCCATTCAAAACACGATGGTGGATCGCGACACATTGGTGGGCAAACTGCGGGCTATTACGGCAGAACGGTCAAGCGACAAGGTATTCTTGCGCGCAGATGGATCTATTCCCTATGAATCCGTGGTGCAAATCATGGGTGCGCTGAACGCGGGCGGATTTTCCAATATCGGTTTGGTGACAGATGTCGGTGGGCCTGCGTTAAACGGTCAGGACGGATAAGGCATCACGATGCACATCGGCCATTATATCTCGGGCGGGGCGCATGCAGGTTTGATCTTTTGGGCGCTGTTTGGTGGTATGTTTCAACCAGACCCGATACCCTTGGAAGTGTCAAACGTGTCCGTGATTTCAAGCGAAGAATTTGACGCCATCACCGCAGCCTACCAAGCGCCTGCGGTTGAAACGGATGCGCCGGATTTGACGCAAGACGCCCAAGTTGACCCTGCACCAGACCTGACGTCGCAGCCTGACGAGCAGGTGGCAAGCCTTGTGCCGCCTTCACGTCCCGAACAACAGGTTGAGGTGACGCAACCCGCGCCTGTTGAGCCGTTAGAGACACCGCAAGTTGAACCCGAAACCCCGGTTCAGCCCGAACCGCCACAAGAGGTTGCGCCAGATCTACCCGTCACTGCGGCAAAACCTGCGCCACGCCCCGCGGATCGCGTTGCCCCCGAAGCAGTCGCGCCTCCGCCCGAAGACGCAACCATTGCCGAGGATGTCCAAGACAGCGTGACATTGTCCGACGCAGGTCAAGTCACCGACGCACCCGAGCAAGAGGCAACAGCGCCCGAAGCTGCGACAACCGAAATTATTACCGAAGCCAAGGACCCACCCTCAGGTGCGCCCAAAACATCGCTTCGCCCCCGTCCGCGCCCTGCAGAGCCCGCACCCGCAGAACCAAAGCCAGAAGACACACCCAAGGTGAACAGTTCATCGGTGAATTCTGCCCTTGCCGAAGCATTGACCGATGACACGCCCAAAGGCCCAACAGGTCCCCCAATGACACGGGGTGAAAAAGATGGCTTTCGCGTCGCGGTCCAACAATGTTGGGTTGTTGATGTGGGGTCTGAGGCCGCCAATGTCACCGTGACGATCGCCATGGAATTGGACAAGAACGGCGTTGTGGATGCAGGCAGCCTGAAATTGATCGCAAGCGAAGGCGGATCAGACTCGGCGATAAACACCGCCTTTAGCGCCGCAAGACGAGCGATTTTACGCTGTCAAAAGGACGGCTATAAACTTCCCATTGATAAATATGATCAATGGCGTGAAATCGAAATCACCTTTAACCCTGAAGATATGAGGACAAGATAATGTTCCGTTTTTTGATTTTGACACTTTTTTGGATGACGGCCAGCATTGGTCACGCCGCACCGTTGCGGATCGAAATCAAAAATGGTGTGATTGAACCGCTTCCGTTTGCTGCCCCGCAGTTTGTGGCGGAAAACTCGGCGGCCAATGACTTGGCGGTGGATTTGGTCAATGTTATTTCCCAAGATTTGGTGGGAACAGGTTTGTTCCGCCAAATTCCACAAAGCGCGTTCATCAGCACAGTGACAAGCTTTTCCTCGCCCGTCGAATACGCGGATTGGAAGGCGATCAATGCGCAGGCCTTGTTGACA
>RGAJ01000357.1 GCA_009920225.1 Paracoccaceae bacterium | reverse complement strand
TTCGACGTCGCCAAATCCGCAGCCCTCGCGGTTTCGCTGCTTGATTGGCGCGAACACGGCAAAGCCTATGCCGATGCTATGGTCGCCCTCTCTCGCGCCCTTGCCGAAGCGCTCTCTGCAAAAGGCCTGAAAATCTTCGCCGCCGAGCAGGGCTTCACCCGCTCGCACCAATTCGCCATCGAAGCCGCCCCTTTCGGCGGAGGTCAGGTCGCGTCGCACAAACTCCGGAAAGCGGGCTTTCTGGCCTGTGGCATCGGCCTCCCCATCCCCGAGGTCGCCGGAGACCTCAACGGCCTCCGCATTGGCACCCCCGAACTCGTCCGCCGCGGCGTCGGGCTTGAACACGTCGACCAACTCGCCAGCCTGATCGCCGAAGGCCTCACCGGAAACGACCCCGCCTCCGTCGCCCCCCGCACCGCCACCTTCCGTGCAGCCTTCACAGGGATCAACTACATCGCGTGATTTTCGGAGGTCTGGAAAATAAAAAGGCGGCACAAATGCCGCCTTCTTTATACCTGATATTTCAGGAATTTTTGGCTCCGGCGGTAGGGATTTGAAAGTCATAAAAATTAAACAAAAACAATAACTTGATCGAAATGAATTTGCGGATTGTGTACCGAATATCCCATATTATGTGTACCAAATGATGGCATTAGCCAAAATCTTCTGACTAAGGCGTTTTACTCCGTTAGCGACCGGTGATGTTGTGGAAAACATGACCAAGAGACTGCTGAGTTACGAGCTCAACACCATGTCTGCAGCGGTACCGGTCTATGAGCGTATCTTAAAACGGTACCCTGACGACAAACCCGAAGACTATCTCTTCTTTCCTCAGCATCAGGACCGGACTACGGCATCGACGATGCTGCAATGACTGTTCATGGAGGTCCTAAAGCACGGCGGTATCGAGATCGATACGCCCACAGGAAAGTCGCAAACGCTCTATTCCTTGCGCCATACGGCGATCTGATTGAGGATCATCAACAGCAAGGGTAGGGTGAACATCTTCAAACTCGCCAAGCATGCTGGGGCTTCGTTAGATCAGATGGGACGTCTTTACGCATGGTTCTTACCGTTGTCGAAGGAGAGGGCGAAGAACCTACAAAGCTTAGCGGAATGAGCGGGTCCTTAAACATAGACCCCCTACAAGTTTAGATTGCGAGATCGCTCAGCGATTTGCCCGCATCAAGCGCTGCTTCAACCCACTTCGGCTTCCGTCCACGACCTGTCCAAGTTGCTTCCGGATTCTCAGGATGAACATACTTTGGTGCGGCCTTTGTTTTGGTTTTAGACGTTTTGTCTTCACCAATCAGGTCTTCGATTTTAAAGCCATGCTCACGAGCAATAGCTTCAATCGCTGCTTTTGCTTCGTTTTTCTTACGTTTTTCAAAGTTAAACAACGCAACAGCTACGTCATTTTGGAGCTGCTTGAGTTCTTTCAACGAAAGGGAGGAAAGGTCAATTGTGTTTGTGGTCATGTTCATACCTAGGCTTGAGTGTGCGATTTGCGTTATAGGGGTTGGTAAACAAAAACAATATTTATTCACGCCATCGAGAAATATTTATTTTTATAAATATACATGTCCAGCCGGACAATAACATATTGGATGTCAAACCTGTTGAGCAACCGAGCGACTTGAGTGGAGCAGGGTGCGGATAATCTCAGTTTAGGACCCGCCAAGAGAGATCTTGGTTTTACGGCAGCAAAGACTGATTTTTTAAAAAATGGCCGTCTCGATTAAGTCTCTACCACACTAAGACCTTCAATGAGCAATCAAATCCGTTCCATTGGCTTATCGGTCTTTCCGCTGGTTGGAAGCGAAGTGTAAAAGGTTAACTGCTACATGACCGCAACCTGCGACGATCAACATTCGCCCATATTAACGCTTACACAAATAGGGTGGCCAACGCATGACTGCATCTTGCGAAGCTTAAATGATTGGTGCCCCCTGCCGGGCTCGAACCGGCACGCCCGAAGGCAGAAGATTTTAAGTCTCCAGCGTCTACCGTTCCGCCAAGGGGGCTATGGTAGGCCCGGAGGGATTTGAACCCCCAACCAAGGCGTTATGAGCGCCCTGCTCTAACCATTGAGCTACAGGCCCGACTTGCAAAGCACTGCCTTTGCTAAGACGTTATGTCTTTAGAGGCAAGATCTGTTGCAAGTGCACTGCGTCGAGGCTTAGTGAACTGTGCAGCGAAGAAAAGGCAAACCTGAAATGCAATCTGTGCAAGATGAACTCGATCTAGAACGACTTGATGACTACCTATCATCTGACGAAA
>RGAJ01000356.1 GCA_009920225.1 Paracoccaceae bacterium | reverse complement strand
TTTGACTTGGGCGATTGCCAAACCTCTTTCGTTTGTTCCGTCTGATTTCAAGCGGAAAATGCCATCGACCCCTTCGAAACCTGCATATTGTGTCAGGCTGCTTGTTGAAAAGGCGTTGGATTGTGCAGATTTCATCAAGACGCCCATCGCGTTGATCCCATCATAGGCAAGGCTGCCCAATTGATGAGGGCGCGTGCCAAATGAGGCCTGATACCGCGCGGAAAACTGTTCGGCACGCGCATGATCCGGCATTGCGAACCAACCGCCCTGAAGCCCTTTGAACTCAAGCGTTTGCGCAGGGATATCCCACCGCGCAAGGCCCGCATATTGGATTTTTTCTGGGGATACGCCCGCCTCTGGCAACAATTGCGCCAAAATCGGAAGCGCGCCAACGCTGGTCGATGTCAATAACACCAGATCCGCGTTTTCAATATCCACCGCCGCCTTGACCAATGGGACAACGTTTACAACACCTTGCTGGGTGAATTCGAACCCTTGGCCCGATACAATTTGCAACCCTGTGTCAAAGGCGGCACTGCGCAACGCGGCCAAACCAAAACTGCCTTCGACGTTATTTGGGTACACTACAACGGCGCGTTTTTTGCCTTGGTTGGCGGCATATTGAACGATGCGACGTGCTGTATTGTCAAACGTCTTGCCCAAGATAAACAGGTTTCCACCCGCAATTGAGGGGTTGTTTGAAAAGCTAATGACATTCACGCCATCATCCGCCACAGCGACAGCCGCCGCATTTGCGGCCTCGGCATAAAGGGGGCCAAGGATAATCTTCGCCCCTTCGTCCACGGCCTGTTGGGCCACTTGGGCGGCGACGTCTGCATTGCCTGCTGTGTCATAGACGCGCAGATCAATTTTCACGTCCCCCAAATCGGCAACGGCCATGCGGGCGGCGTTTTCAAGGCTGGTCGCAACCGGACCTGCCTCTGCAGATGATTTTGGGATCAACAAAGCCACAGCGACAGGCGCGCTCGTGTCGATTTTCTTGCTTGGGGCTGCGGTTTGAATGCCGCTACCGCACGATGCCAAAACTGTCAGTGCCACCGCCGCTATGGCAAATGCCGCACGCCGCTTTTGCGCGATTAAGTGGTTGATCATTGTTTCCCTCTCCCATTACCTGCTACATAAGCATTCCAAGTGCCGAAGATAGAATCCAACGTAACAAGGGTCCAGTTGTGAATCATAATATCGTAAAATTAGATGCGGGGTTGTATTTTGTTGCAACACCTATTGGAACCGCCCGCGATATTACCTTGCGCGCGTTGGATATTCTGGCAAGCGCGGATGTGATCGCCGCCGAAGATACCCGCAGCATGCGTCATCTGATGGATATCCACGGGGTTCCTTTGGGGGATCGGCCGATTTTGGCGTATCATGACCATAACGGCGATAAAATGCGGCCCAAGCTATTGGAATACTTGGCCCAAGGCAAATCCGTCGCCTATGGATCAGAGGCCGGAACACCGTTGATTGCAGACCCTGGTTTTCATCTATCGAAAGACGCGGCAGAGATGGGGTGCCTTGTGACCTCTGCGCCCGGACCAAGCGCGTTTGTGACCGCGCTGACCTTGGCGGGATTGCCTACAGATCGGTTTTTGTTCGAAGGGTTCTTGCCGAATTCGAAATCACAACGGCGGTCTAAATTGCAAGATTTGGCCGAAATCCAAGCCACATTGATCTTTTACGAATCGCCCAAACGCTTGGCCGCGATGCTGGCCGATGCCGCCGATGTTTTGGGCGGGGACCGCCAAGCGGCCTTTTGTCGAGAATTGACCAAGAAATTCGAAGAGGTCCGTCGCGGCACCTTGACCGACCTGGTGCAGTCCCTCGCGGGGCAGACTGTTAAAGGCGAGATTGTGGTTTTGATTGACCGTGCAGGTGAACCAAAACTTAACGAATTGGATTTAGAAACCCAAATACGTGCTGCCTTGGAAACCATGTCGGTGCGCGACGCGGCCGAAGCCTTGGCACAGGCGACAGGTCTGCCGAAACGACAGATTTACAAAATGGCGCTTGATATTGGATCAAAGGCAGACAGGTAAGATTTCCTATGAAAATGGCCACAGCGCGGAAAATTCCGTGCGATTGGCCTATGAACGGATGGGGGCTAAGCTGTGCCATCACCGTTGGCGCGATGCGGCGGGGGAAATTGACCTGATCCTGCGGGATAAGGCGCATCTGTTTTTTGTCGAAGTCAAAGCCGCGCAAACCCATGACCACGCGGCCCGCCGTATTTCACCGACGCAAGCCATGCGCAGTGTTACGGCGGCCCAGTCCTATGTGGAACAGCACCCT
>RGAJ01000355.1 GCA_009920225.1 Paracoccaceae bacterium | reverse complement strand
TTGGTTTTTCGCGACGCAAGCCGTGTCGAAACATTCATCGATCATTTCGACACGCTCGTGCGTCAATCCAGCTTTCCCAGTCGCAGCTTTCCAGATGTCCTATCCGACTTGGTGGATGGGACATCTGCGGATTAATAGGGCATTGGGTGGGCTTTGTGTGCCACCGCAATGTCATCCATACAGTCTTGGGTAAGAACGACGGACGGGGTTTTCAGGATGTGTTTCAACTGTTCTTGGTTCGTGGCGCCGAAAATGGCCGAACACATGAATGGCCTCGTACGCGCCCAGGCCAGCGCCATGTGAATCGGATCAACCCCATGTTTTTGCGCGACCCCAAGATAGGCATCAACCGCATCAAAAACACGATCTGTAACGCGCCCCCCCAAATCACCCACAATCGACCGACGTGAGCCACCGGGTATTGACCCACCTTGATATTTCCCTGTCAACAAACCTGCGGCCAAGGGCGAAAATGCAATCAATCCCACATCCTCATTCACAGCCAGTTCGGCAAGATCGGTGTCAAAGAATCGGCACAACAAGGAATATTCATTCTGCAATGTGGCCACGCGGGGCAAACCGTGTTGTTCGGACAAGCGCAACCATTGCGCGGTGCCCCAAGCGGTTTCATTCGAAAGACCAAAGTGACGAATATTTCCGGCGGTAACGTGATCTTGCAAAGCCTCTAGGCATTCCAACATATTATCGACGATTTCCGCCCGATTTTGCGATGATGGATCATAGGACCAGTTTTTGCGGAAAAAATATGATCCGCGATTTGGCCAATGGAATTGATAAAGGTCTATATAATCTGTTTGCAAACGACGCAGATTGCCTTCGATTGTTTGAGTAATGGTGGCTTTTGATATCGGCGCACCGTCACGGGCGAATGCGAACCCTTCGCCCGCATGTTTGGTCGCCAAGACAATCTCAGCGCGGCGTGATCGATGGGCCGCGATCCAGTTGCCAACGATTTCTTCGGTCCGACCAACGGTTTCCTGCGATATGGGATTGACCGGATACATTTCGGCGGTATCGATGAAATTGATCCCCCCATCCAGTGCAGTATCGATCTGGCGATGTCCGTCGATTTCGGATGTTTGCGTGCCAAAGGTCATTGTCCCCAAGCACAGTTCGGATACCATAACACCCGTGCGACCCATTTCATTCATGTTCATTGCTCACCTCCTGCGTTCTGCGCAGGCTAGCCAATTTTGAGCCGCTGTCAAAGGGTATACCAAAATTTCAGGTTCCTACACCTAAAGGTGTAATTTGCGGCAAGAAAGCCAAGCGCGGGGTCGTAAAATGACGATACCACAGCACAGAAACACGTAACCTAAGAGTATGCGATTATTAATTTCTTTTGCCGCGCTCTTTCTTTCTGTGATCTTGATGCAGCTTTCCACAGGCGGCGTTGGACCGCTTGATGCGCTGTCTGGATTTGCGTTGGATTTCAGCACCGAAGAAATCGGTATGTTGGGGTCTGCGCATTTTGTCGGGTTCTTTATCGGATGTTGGTTGGCGCCGCGCATGATGGGCAATGTTGGCCATTCGCGCGCCTTTGCGGCGTTTACGGCGACTGGGGCAATTGGATTATTGGCGCATATGTTGATCATCGACCCATTTGCATGGGCCTTGATGCGTATTGCGTCCGGATTTTGCGTCGCGGGATGTTACACCGTCGTCGAAGCGTGGTTACAAGCCAAAGTCACCAATGAAACCCGTGGTCGTGCGATGGGAATTTACCGTGTCACTGACATTGGGGCATCACTGGCGGCGCAGTTGATGATCGGGATTTTGGAACCTGCAAGCTATGTGTCCTATAATCTTTTGGCGTTGATTTGCTGCGCAACACTGATCCCCTTGACGTTGACGCGGGTCAGCCAACCCGAAACCCCACCGGCACCACGATTGCGCCCGATGTTAGCGATCCATCGATCGCCTTTGGCCGCCGCAGGGGTGGTGGTCGCAGCGCTGTCGAGCGCGTCGTTTCGCATGGTGGGTCCCGTCTATGGTACGGGCGTGGGATTGGGGGCGGATCAAATCGCGTATTTCCTTGCGGCTTTCGTGTTGGGGGGCGCTTTGGCGCAGTACCCCACGGGGTGGCTCGCCGACAAATTTGATCGCCGCTGGGTGCTGATCTGGCTTTCGGTCGCCGCGATCATCAGCTGTATTCTGACCGCAACTGTGACTACCACGGATGTCAAAACGATATTCATTCTTGCCGGCCTGTTCGGGTTTACCACCTTTCCCATCTATTCGGTGGCCAGTGCGCATGCGCATGACTTTGCCGAGTCGCATGAACGCGTC
>RGAJ01000354.1 GCA_009920225.1 Paracoccaceae bacterium | reverse complement strand
GTCGTCGCGATCACCGCGATGTACGGTCTTGAAATTCTCGTAGCCTTTATTCAGGCCTACGTGTTCACAATTCTAACCTGTGTGTATCTGAAAGATGCACTGCATCCATCACACTAAGGTTTGAAATCACTATTCCTATTAACTTCCAATCGTAAGGAGACATCACCATGGAAGGTCAATTGGCACATATCGGCGCAGGTCTGGCAGCAATCGGTTCAGGCGCAGCAGCTATCGGCGTGGGTAACGTTGCAGGTAACTACCTAGCAGGCGCATTGCGCAACCCATCTGCAGCAGCATCACAAACAGCAACATTGTTCATCGGCATCGCGTTTGCTGAAGCTCTAGGCATCTTCTCGTTCCTAGTCGCTTTGTTGTTGATGTTCGCAGTATAAGAACTCTTCGGAAATAATCCTTACGGTCGGATGGGCCTATCATGAGGCCCATTCGGTTCCCTTAGGTTCCGACGGAGGACGTTATGGCGACGAACACACATGAAACACTAAGCTCCTGCGTAGACAGCTACGGCAGTGCGCTTGGTATGCCCCAGCTCTGTACAGAGTGGATGGGTAACCAGATCTTCTGGCTGGTGATCACCCTGATTGTGATCTTTTTCGTCCTGTCGCGCGTTGCGCTTCCCCGCATTGCTGCGGTTCTGGCTGAACGTCAGGGGACAATTACAAATGATATCGCCGCTGCAGAAGACCTAAAGTCAAAAGCAGCAGCAGCAGAAGACGCCTATAACCAAGCTTTGGTTGATGCCCGCGCAGAAGCGGCCCGAATTGTTGACGCTACGAAAGCGGAAATCAAAGCGGACCTAGATGCGGCCATGGCCAAAGCAGATGCGGAAATCGCGGAAAAGGTCAAGGCGGGTGAGAAAACGATTGCGGACATCCGCACAAATGCGATGGCAAGTGTCGAAGAGATTGCAAAAGCAACCGCTTCGGAAATCGTCGTGGCATTGGGTGGTTCGGCAGATGACAAATCTGTTGATGCGATCGTCAAAGCACAGTTGAAAGGGTAATCAGATGCGCGCACTAGCTACTTCTATCGCCCTATTGATGGCAAGCCCCGCATTCGCGGCGTCTGGACCATTCTTTTCGCTAAAGAACACAAACTTTATCGTAACGCTGGGCTTTATCCTTTTCATCATCGTTCTGTTTTACTTCAAAGTGCCAGGCACGATCGGCAAAATGCTGGATCAACGCGCAGACGGCATTAAGAAAGAATTAGACGAAGCCCGTGCATTGCGCGAAGAAGCGCAAAGCATCTTGGCCTCTTATGAGCGCAAGCAAAAAGAAGTCCAAGAACAAGCAAATCGTATCGTCGAAGCTGCGCGTCAAGACGCAGAAGCCGTAGCAGCGCAAGCCAAAGAAGAATTGGCGAAATCTGTTACGCGCCGTTTGGCAGCAGCAGAAGATCAGATTTCCTCAGCTCAGGCAGCTGCCGAGCGTGATGTCCGTGACGCAGCTGTGTCAATCGCAATCAATGCGGCACGTGAAGTGATCGCAAAGCAATTGACAGCGACCGAGGCAAACAAACTGATCGATGCGGCGATTTCCGACGTGGAAACAAAGCTTCACTAATCACTTTGTGACGAATTCAAAAAAGGCCCGCGATCTTCGCGGGCCTTTTTGTTTGTGGTTTATTCAGGCAGGGTTGGCAGGATCATAGCCTGACTGCATTTTATTTTGCCGCCGCAGTGTGTCGGCCATAATACAGCATAGAGGTATGTTCCGCTTGGGCAAAGAACAACCAACGTGACGTGAGCACCCCGATGAGATGGGAAAGGACCGCTGCTAAAGCCAGCCAATGATTAAAGGGCAGCGACAGGAACAGGATTGGCGTTCCCGCGCTACAGATTATGGAAATGATCCGAAGCTTTGCCACATGTTTGCGCGCCACCTGATATCCGAACTCCTGCAACAGGTAATTTGTTCCTGTATGCGGTGGTTCAAACGCGCGGATTGATTTGCCTTTTAACCCCGTCGCGGTGGCAATTGTGGTGCCCGATGTTGCCATCGCCTTGTCACCTGCGATCCATGTCACGATTTGTATCGCGGCCATCATCGACAAAAGGCCCAAAGCAAGGTCGGTTTGACCTGCAAGCAATGCGCCGCCTGCGATGCTATAGGACAGGAACATCAATGGAGTCCAAACGGTGTTCCAGCGCGGAATTGACCGAAGTTGGGTATAAATCATCGCGGTCGAAAAGACCGTCGCAAGCGACAATCCTGCACCAATGATCCCGACAATAGACAGACGTACGCCTAAAAAGATCACGCCAATCGCGTAAATCGCCATGACAATCAA
>RGAJ01000353.1 GCA_009920225.1 Paracoccaceae bacterium | reverse complement strand
GGCGCTGTTTGCCTTGTGGGGCATGACCGATATCCATCAAATGAACGGATTAAAAAATGGGCTGTCCTTTGCCCTATCAATGATCTCGGTTGTGGCTTTTGCCGTTGGGGGATTGGTGGCATGGCCCCAAGCTTTTGTGATGATGGGTGCTGCGACCGTTGGGGTATATGCGGGCGCCCCGATTGCCCGCGCCCTGCCCCGCGCAGCTGTGCGGTGGCTTGTCATTGTCGTTGGCTTTGGCATGAGCGCGATTTTTTTGGCGCGATTGATCGGAGGATGATCCGCTTTGGGTCGAGCATGGCTTGAAAATGCGGAGAATGAGTATTTATTGCAAAGATGAAAGAGGGGTTTCTTTTATCCCGAAATAAGGTAGATGGGCGCCATGGATAAAACATTGCATATCATCGGCGGCGGCATGGCCGGATCAGAGGCCGCATGGCAAGCCGCCAATATGGGGGTTCAGGTCGTTTTGCACGAAATGCGCCCCAAGGTAGAAACCTTTGCCCACCGCACAGGCAATTTCGGGGAAATGGTGTGTTCCAATTCCTTTCGGTCAGATGATCACGAACAAAACGCGGTAGGATTGTTGCATTGGGAAATGTTGCAGGCCGATGGCCTGATCATCAAAACAGCCCATGCGCATCGGCTGCCGGCCGGTGGTGCGTTGGCGGTGGATCGAGATCCCTATGCGCAGGCCGTGACAGATGCATTGAATGCGCATCCCAATATACGCACAAGTTTTGAAGAAATTACCGAGCTGCCCGATGAGGGGCATTGGATTATCGCGACCGGCCCGTTGACATCCGCGGATTTAGGGGCAGCGATTGCCCGCGAAACCGGGCGCGATGCCTTGGCGTTTTTTGATGCGATCGCGCCGATCGTCTATGCCGAGAGTATCGACATGGGGCAAGCGTGGAAGCAATCCCGCTATGACAAGGGCGAGACAGAGGAAGAGCGGACCGCCTATATCAACTGTCCGATGACACGCGATCAATATGAGGCGTTCATCGATGCATTGTTGGCAGCCGATAAGACCGAATTCCACGAAGGTGAAACCGCAGGGTATTTCGATGGCTGTCTGCCGATTTGCAATTGCGTCGTGATAACGCATTTGGAACATTGTACAATATCGTCGGATTTCAAACAAAAATGAAATATGGCGCGCAGACCGAAGTGTTCAAAATAATCCCCGGTTTGCAAGAGGCGTCCTTTGCCAGATTGGGCGGTATTCATCGCAATACATTCATCAATTCGCCCACGCTCTTGGATGCTCAGATGCGATTGAAATCGCGCCCCAATATTCGATTTGCGGGTCAAATCACAGGGGTTGAAGGATACGTCGAAAGCGCATCGATGGGTCTGTTGGCGGGGCGTTATGCGGCGGCAGAAATCCTTGGGTTGACCATAGACCCGATCCCGCAAGACACCGCGATGGGGGCGCTTGTCCATCACATCACCGGTGGGGCGGACGCAAAGACCTTTCAGCCGATGAATGTCAACTTTGGGCTTTTCCAACCTGTTGAGGGTTTGAAAAACGGCCGTCGCGGTCGCAAAGATCGGTACAAAGCCTATACGGACCGCGCGAAATCCGCCTTTGTCGCGTGGGTTGAAAGTCAAAAACGCTAGACGACGCAGGCAGCTTTGTCGTAGCATAGGCCTATGACACAAGGGTTTTTAAGCAAGGTTTATGACAAAGGCGACACAGACGCGCGCAAAATCTATGCGCAGTGGTCGCAAAGCTATGACGCTGAGATTTCGCAAAACGGCTATGCGACACCGATGCGTGCGGCGCAGGCCCTAGCCAATGCGATGAACGATAAATCAGGCGCGGTTCTAGATTTTGGATGTGGGACAGGGTTGTCTGGTCTTGCGTTGAGATCGCAAGGTTTTGACGTCATCGATGGCATAGATGTCACGCCCGAAATGATCGACATCGCCCGCGCGAAAGCGATCTATCGGAACCTGTGTTCTTATCCGATCGACGCACCGCCCCCCGTTGATTTGGGATCGTATTCCGCGATCTCGGCTGTGGGTGTCATCAGTCCGGGGGCCGCGCCGATAGCAGTGTTAGAAATGATTGTTGGACACATGTCAAAAGGCGCGAAATTTGTGTTTTCTTTCAACGATCATGCGCTTGCTGATCCAAGTTATGAAAGCACGTTGAGGCGCCTTGTTGACAGTGGTACGCTTGCCTTGGTGTTTTGTGAGCATGGGGATCACTTGCCAGGGATCGGCCTGATGGCAACGGTGTATGTTGTTGAAAAATTATGACATTTAAAACGCGGTTTGCACCGTCGCCCACGGGACCATT
>RGAJ01000352.1 GCA_009920225.1 Paracoccaceae bacterium | reverse complement strand
ACGAATATGCCAAAGATCGCGGGTTGATCCCATCGGTCATCGATGCGGCCGCGGATCGTTTGCGCCCTGTTATTTTGACTACTGCGACCACCGTTTTGGGGTTAGGCCCATTGTTGTATGAACGGTCGTCACAAGCAGAGTTTCTGAAACCTACCGTGGTGACATTGGTCTATGGGTTGGGGTTTGGCATGGTCTTGGTGTTGATCGTTGTCCCATCCTTGATCGCCATTCAAAATGATTTCCAACGGTTCCGCGTGGCCTTTTTCAAAGGGTTGCGCATGCGCAATCCGGGCGTTCGGGCGATGTTTGTTGGATCAACGATTGCAATCGTGGGCTGGCTTGCTGCGACGATGGGTTGGGTCATTGTGTATGATACGTTGCCAGCGATGCTTGCGGGGGTATTTACCACATTTGGCATAGGGATCGGGATCACAACTGCCTTTGCCGCATTTCTGGCAGGTGTCGTTGTCTTGATTGCGATCTTGACCTTGGTCACGCATTTCAACGCGCTTATGTCTTGGATCCGGTCGCGCCGATTGACCCCTGCGGAATAGATGTAGGTTGGGTGGCGGCACGCCGCATCAGCGGCGTGCGCATCCGATTTGCTCAATCGAGCGTGATGATGTCACAATCGTCAATCGGAGTTTGTCGCGCGCAAGCAGGATTGGCGTATCTGATCCGCTATAGATCGTTGCCATTGCGTTGAGCTTTGATGCCTCTCTCTTGGTCTGATCCATGACGACCCACGCAGTGGCATCCGCATATTCGACAACAATCCGTTCCCACGCATCTGTTTTCGGCAGGCCCGATGAGACAGCGACATTCAATTTGGACCCCTCTTGCGAAAAGGTGCATGTCATTTTCGCGCCCGTGACTTGATCGCTTGGGAATGGGGCCGTGGCAAGTGCCGCGATGATTTTTGGATCCCGCTTTTTCGTGGGTGAGAGCGTTTCTGTCATGACAAAATCAACCGGCACACAGATGTCATCACATACCCCGATGCTTGCGGCGACGGCCAATGTAACCGGTCCCGCCGATTTCGGTGTGATCCGCAACGGCAGCACAAGCGCATTTTGATAGCCCAACGTTTCATATCCGTCTGATCCAGACAGGCTTGGGGTTGGCCAAATGATATCAACACGGGCGACATTTTCACTGCCCGAGAAATCAAAACTTGGTGGAAAGCCCGCATCCCCCGGCGCACGCCAATAGGTTTTCCACCCTTCATCCATGCTGAATTCCAAAGCAGACGTAATGACACCTGATGTGTCTTGCCATCCCTGAAGGATCACCGCGCTGCGCAAACCTTCTGCGTGTACGGCAGAACCTGCACAAAGTATTACGGTCGAAAGGGTTTTCAAAATGCGTGAAAATTTGTTCATATTCGGGTTTTGAGACAAATTTAACGACTTGCCAAGTCACAATAAAGCGATAACCTGTTACATAGGGAAAATTGTGAGTGCGGTGCGATGTCTATGGTTCTTGGGAATCTGGCGGGAAAGTTCTTGGTTGCGATGCCGGGTATGGGTGATCCAAGATTTGAACATTCGTTGATCTATGTATGTGATTATTCCGACGAAGGCGCGATGGGGTTGATCGTCAACAAGCCTGTCGAAGACCCAGATTTCGGTCAGTTGTGTGATCATCTTCTGGTGTCGCGCACCCGTGAAATCAATGTCGATGTGGTCTATGGCGGACCGGTCCATGAAAAGCGTGGATTTGTTTTGCACAGTGCGGATTACCAACCAGACGAAGCAGGGCGGGTGCTTGGGCAAGATTTGGCCATGTCAACGACGTTGAGCGTGATCGAAGATCTTGCGCGTGGCGCAGGACCCGTCAAAGCCATGGTCGCGATGGGTTGTGCCGGTTGGTCAGCGGGGCAGTTGGAAAAAGAGATTTCGCAAAACGCGTGGATGATCGTTGATGCGGACCCGGATTTGATCTTTTCCCACGACTTTGATGACAAATGGAAAACCGCGCTTGTGCGGGCGGGGATCGATGCGCGGCTTTTGGAGCCAGCATTAGGAAGCGCGTGATTTAATCGCGGGGGGCCGCTGCGCGGGACAATCGGTCGTTGATTGCAATTCCGATCCCATGGTTCGGGATGGGGGAAACGGCAATGCGGTCGCCGTCCATGTCATCGATTTGATGGAGCATGTCAAAGAGATTGGCCGCCGCTTCAACCAAATCACCCGTTGGGGATAGGTTTAAATCACATGTGACATCCCCGAACCCCAATCTTTTTTCGCCGGCATGCCAGTCCTTGGCATTTAGACGCACAGCGGCGCGGGGCGCATAGTGGGATGTCATCTGGCCGGGTG
>RGAJ01000351.1 GCA_009920225.1 Paracoccaceae bacterium | reverse complement strand
CTGCCAAAGCATGTGCCGCAATGGTGATGCGGGGCTCTGGCGCATTTGGCGCGCGCATTGGAACCAAAATAGGCGCATCATCCGACAGCGCCAATTCCAAATTATCCGCGCCGGGGAAAATTGAGGCCGTATGCATATCGGCCCCCATGCCCAATACCACAACGGTCAAGGGCAAACGGGTTTCGTATTGACCGATCAAGCTTGGCAGCCCCTCTTCGGGTGTGTCCGTCGGCGCATAAAGCGACAGGTATCCCGCCGCCGCAGCGCGGTTCACCAAAAGGCGTTCCTTGATCAGCTTGGTATTTGACCGATCCGACGTTTCAGGCACCCAACGTTCATCAGACAGAGACACATCAACACGCGCCCAATCGATATCGGCCGCACAGAGATCATCGAAAATGGGGCCTGGCGTGGTCCCACCTGGTACGACCAATGTGACACGCTCTTCGTGATGCAGGGCTGCGTTTAATTCACCCGCCAGATGATTTGCCAAATCAAGGGCAAGCATATCGCGATCTGGGTATTCGACAATGTCCATTATCTTACGTCTCTCCATTTACGCCCGTCACGGTGCATCAGGGCCAAGGCATCATCGGGCCCCATTGAGCCGCTTTCATAGGTTTTGGGCACGTCGTGGCGCGCTTCCCATCCTTGGATGATCGGGTCGGTCCATGCCCATGCGGCTTCGACTTCATCGCCGCGCATGAACAGGGTTTGGTTGCCACGGATCACATCCATGATCAAACGCTCATATGCGTCTGGCACATCTTGCGCATCTGGGCCCAATGCTTCAGCAAAGGTCATGTCAAGCGGCACATCGACCAAACGCATACCACCGGGTCCGGGTTCTTTGATCGTCACATCCATTGTGATGCCTTCATCCGGCTGCAACCGGATGATCAATGCATTGCGATGGCTGCCTGCTTCTGGCCCAAAGATCGAATGCGGCGTTTCTTTGAACACCACAGCAATTTCAGATGTACGCGAGCGCATGCGTTTCCCCGTGCGAAGGTAAAACGGTGTCCCCGCCCAACGCCAATTTGAAATGTGAGTCTTCAGCGCGATAAAGCTTTCGGTGCGCGAACGTGGGTTTTCAACAGCGCTGCGGTAATCAGGTTGTTCGCCAATCGCCTCATACTGACCGCGCACGATATGATGGGGCAACACGGGATCAAGCGCACGAATAACCTTGAGCTTTTCATCGCGCACCGCATCAGGATCAAATTTCGCAGGCGGTTCCATCGCGATCAGGCACAACAGCTGCATCAGGTGGTTTTGCACCATGTCACGCATCGCGCCCGATGTGTCATAATATCCGCCACGGCCACCAACGCCCACGGTTTCAGCAACCGTAATCTGTATGTGATCAATGTATTGCGCGTTCCACAGCGGTTCAAACAGCATATTGCCAAAGCGCACCGCCATCAGGTTTTGCACCGTTTCTTTGCCCAAATAATGGTCGATGCGATAAATCTGATCTTCGCGGAAATGTTCGGACAGCGTGGCGTTTAGCGCGCGCGCCGTTTGTAAATCTTTGCCAAATGGTTTTTCAACAACGATGCGGCTGTCGGTTTGTGCAATGTCATTGGTGTGCAGGCGCTGCGCCAAATCACCAAAAAGAGCGGGCGCCACCGAAAAATAAAATGCGCGCACATAGCCGTCGCGCATGCGGGATTTCAAGTCTGCCCAACCACCGTCACCTTTGGCGTCGATCGCCACATATCCCAATCGCGTTAAAAATGCGGCGATGTCTTTGGGGTTGGCATCTTTGGGTCCGAATTCGGTAATCGCATCTGCAACCAGTTGGCGGAAACCCGCGTCGTCCATTTCTGCACGCGCCGCGCCAATGATTTGCGATTCTGGTGTCATTTGGCCTTGGCAAAACCGACGAAACAATCCCGGAAGGATCTTGCGACGGGCCAAGTCCCCTGTCCCGCCAAAGATCACCAAATCAAAGGGATCCACTGGAATAACGCGCGATGCCATATCTTTTGTTCCTTTTCAGTGTCAGACGCAGACCACATCTGACGGTATCTCACGAAACGCCACGGTTGGAAAACCTGTTAGCGCTAACTTGCCGCCTATTTAGTCTGAAAATTATTCTATGTCTACTCTTTGATTGATATCACAATCCTGTCAGAACCATATTTGAGGAATTGCACCAGATCGCAATCCTGTGACACAAAGGGACCAAGGAAAAATAGGGATGAGACCATGAAAGACTTAGACACAGGCGCAAATATTGGCAAATTTGTTGACCCCTATGTCACGGCCAAGGGCGAAACGCGCGCATCTGTTGAGCTGAGCAATCCAACAACATTATGGGTCAACACCGGCAC
>RGAJ01000036.1 GCA_009920225.1 Paracoccaceae bacterium | reverse complement strand
CAATTTTGCCGCAGACTCCAACGCTGGGTTTGCAAATAATCTTGCGATCCAACCGCAGCGGGGAACCCCATCATTCGGCGTAACGGCAACCTCTGGTCCGGTTTTGTCAGAAGGCACCATCAAATTGACCGCGACCGCAAGCGGCGTATGAGAAAGCGATGTAACATATACGTGGAAAATGATTTCCACGGGTGGAACGTTGTCCGACACCGGTGGGAAAAGCGTGACATTCACCGCGCCAAAGGTCACGAAAACAACCAAATACATCGTGCACGTTTATGGGACATCTGGCGGCACACAATCCCGATCCGCGCGCTTGACCATCACGGTCACCGATACCCCAACTGCATCGCAAGTCTTTGAAATCGTGCGTAACGATATCGAAAATCTGGTGCAGACCACGACACGTTCACAGATGATGTCATTGGATAAATTATCGCAATCCGCCGTGCGTCAGGGGCGTGATCGGCTGCGCGCCGCGCGTGCGAATGGAACTGAAGCGCGCCTGTCAAGCAAAGGCAGCACCAATGACTGGGGCGGCAGTTTAAAGGCCTCTGAGGGGCAAGTGGATATCCAGGCCACCTATGACGACGAACGCGTCAACCGCGATGGCACATGGGTGCGTACGGTGTCGGCAGAGCTGTCATTCGAAGATCAGAAAAACGTGGGCCGGACACGTCGCGCCAATATCTGGGCACAGTGGGATCACCTGTATCGCAATGACATGGTCTTGGGTTATTTCGTTGGGGCCAGCATCGGCGAGCAAACCGTTAATACAGGCGCAGTTACGGGAACGCAGTCCGATCTGGGTCTGCAAATTGGCGGCTATGGTGCACGCGAATTTGCATCAGGTATGGTGTTGGATGGCTATATCTCGGCCTCTACTGTTAAAAATGACTATGACCTTCGGACCACCTCAATGACCGCGACAAGCACCTATCAACAAGGCTTTGTCGCGGCGGGATTGGCCCTGTCGGGTGAACTGCACAAAAATGGCATGAAAATCAGACCAAACATTGCGCTGCGTGGCGTCAAAGCCTTTGATAAGACGGCAGATTTTGATGTCCGTGCAGGATCCAGCACATCAAACGAAACCGTTACCGCCAAGGGTATGTCGCTTGTCATTGCAGAATTTGCGCCCGAGTTTGTATTTGACTTGAACAAAGGATCGCTTGGGGCGTTGGACAACAGCACGCTCACCCTGACACCCAGCGTGGCACGTAGCGAGAGGGTGGAAAAAACCACCACACAAAGCTGCTATGCTGCGTGGAAAATTGGTTTTGACAAAGCATTTTCCGACAGCATGACACTATCTGCCCAAGCGTCGGTTGCATCAAATAAGGTCAGCCAACCAGATCAAATATCGCTTCGCGTGTCGTCACAGTTCTAAACAAGAAAAGGGCACCACAGGGTGCCCTTTTTGTCTGCATCAAACTGTTGCACTGTTGTACATCATTTAAAATACAGGCCTGCACCGATATTGTCATAAACACCGCCTGCGAATTTAAACCGTTCACGACCATCGATGTTTCTTTGCCACAAAAGATGGGAATCGCCGTCTTTTTCCACTGCTGTCGCGATGATGTTCAGCGCATCTGCCTTGAGTTTAAAGGTGGTCGGATGGTACGCATCGGGCGCCAACATGAAATTGATCGCCTGCATTTCCGTTGCCATTTTGTCAAAGTCGCCACCCGTATGGAATTGCACAAGCTTATAATCGGCCATCACAGTTGATGGAGATACCAGCAGATAATAGGCACTGTTTTCGTTCGGGTTCGAGGTGAGTGGAATTTCACCTTCGATGATCACTTCAAACCCCATGTCAGTGGTGGCAAGTTCGAAATCATCAACTGCGATGTATTTTTCCAAGATGGTCTCAAGCGCCGAAACCTGCGCCTTTTGCGCATCATCAAGTTCGCCAAATGTCGAAAATTTTGCTTCGAAGGACACCATTTCCGTGTCACCTGATGCCGCTGATCTTAGATCTTTTTCAGAAAGATCAATTTCTAAGACATTGGCCTTGCACCCCAACAATGCCAGACAAGACATTGATAATACGAATATATTGCGGAACATAACACACCTCTAATCTTTAACCATATGATAGGTGTACTGTTCCCCTCACTCTAAATCAACAATTTGGGACAGGGGCCGCCGATGCAACCGGCCCCAACGCCGCCAGATCGATCAGGTTTTTTCCCCGACCTTTGCGACCTTTTCTGCAAGGTCTCGGGCAATCGAAAACGCGCCCTTGATACGGTCGGCTTCTTTGGTCCAGTCGCGGCGCACGATGATTTTATTGTCTTTGATCTTGGCCATGCCCCTTTGATCGTGCAGAAATTCAACCAATCCTTGGGGGGATGCGAATTTGTCATTGTGGAATAGCAGCGTCGCGCCCTTGGGCCCGCCATCCAATTTCGCAATCCCTGCCTTTTTACACATGGCCTTGATCCGCACGACCAACAGCAATGTGTTCACCTCGCGCGGTAACTTTCCAAATCGGTCAATCAATTCGGCGGCAAAACCTTCTAGTTCAACTTTGGTGGTCAGCGACGACAGGCGGCGATACAGCCCAAGCCGCACATCTAGGTCGGGAACATAGGCTTCGGGGATCAACACGGATACGCCCAAATTGATCTGTGGCGCCCATTGGCCATCATCATTGGGCAGCTCTGTTTCACCGGCGCGGATTTTGGCAATCGCCTCTTCCAGCATCGATTGATACAGTTCATACCCCACATCGCGCATATGCCCTGACTGTTCTTCGCCCAAAAGGTTGCCTGCACCGCGGATATCCAAATCTTGGCTGGCAAGGGTAAAGCCCGCGCCAAGCGTATCAAGCGACCCCAACACCCGCAGCCGTTTTTCCGCCGTTGGCGTTAATTTGGTGCGTGGTTTTGTTGTCAGATAGGCATAAGCGCGCGTTTTCGACCGCCCGACCCGTCCGCGAATTTGATACAGCTGCGACAAGCCAAACATATCAGCGCGATGCACAATCATAGTGTTGGCGGTCGGAATATCCAAACCAGATTCCACAATCGTCGTCGCCACCAAAATATCGAATTTCCCATCGTAAAAGGCGTTCATGCGGTCATCAAGCTCGCCCGGGGCCATCTGACCATGCGCCACGACATAAGTGAGTTCGGGCAATTGATCGCGCAGGAACTCTTCGACCTCAGGAAGGTCACTGATGCGTGGGACGACGTAAAATGATTGGCCACCACGATAATGTTCGCGCAACAACGCCTCGCGTACGGTGATGGCGTCAAATTCGCTGACATAGGTGCGGATCGCCAAACGATCAACGGGCGGCGTTCCGATGATCGACAGATCACGCACGCCTGTCAGCGACAATTGCAAAGTGCGCGGAATGGGGGTCGCGGTCAGGGTCAGCACATGGATATCTGAGCGCATTTGTTTCAGGCGTTCTTTGTGTTGAACACCGAAATGTTGTTCTTCGTCGATGATTAAAAGACCAAGGTTCTGGAACTTCACCTGTTTGGACAAAACCGCGTGCGTTCCGATCACAATATCGACGGTGCCGTCGGCCAATCCTTTTCGAGTTGCCTCAGCCTCTTTTGCACCAACAAAGCGCGACAACTGTCTGACTTTTAATGGGAAACCGCGAAACCGATCCGCAAATCCTTTGGAGTGTTGACGCGACAGCAATGTGGTCGGCGCAATCACGGCCACCTGTATTCCACTCATTGCGGCGGCAAAGGCCGCGCGCATGGCGACTTCGGTTTTGCCGAACCCCACATCGCCACAGATCAATCGATCCATGGGACGCCCCATATCCAGATCGGTTAGGACATCCTCAATCGCGCTGAGCTGGTCATCCGTTTCTTGATAGGGAAAGCGCGCGCAAAAGGCTTCCCACATACCCTCGGGCGGGTTTAACACGGGTGCTTTGCGCAATTCACGTTCGGCGGCAACACGGATCAGCCGTTCGGCCATATCGCGAATGCGTTGTTTTAGCTTGGCTTTTTTGGCCTGCCACGCACCACCGCCCAATCGGTCAAGCAATCCCTCTTCGTGGCCATATCGCGACAAAAGCTCGATATTTTCAACGGGTAAATACAGACGGGCATTATCGGCATATTCGATCAGCAAACATTCATGCGCGGCGCCAGCGGCTGTAATCACCTCAAGTCCGTGATACCGGCCAATTCCGTGATCTACATGCACGATCAAATCACCGGGCGATAGGCTTTGTGCTTCGGTTAGGAAATTATCGGCCTTGCGACGTTTCTTGGTCTGGCGGATCAGGCGATCCCCCAAGACGTCTTGTTCCGAAATCACCGTCAGATCAGGTGTTTCAAACCCATGGTCCAAGGCCCAAACCGCCAAATGCAATCCGCGTTTTCCGATACGGGTGCCATTCATAATGGGAATGACTTCGGCCAGACCTTCGTCTTCGATAAGGCCCGTCAATCGTTCACGCGCACCTTCGGAATAGCTTGCGATGACGACCGGCCCCTTGTCCAGTTTTTGTTTAATATGAGACGCTACAGCACCAAAAAGGCTTATATTTTCCTGTTGTCGCTCTGGCGCGAAATTGCGCCCGATACGCCCACCTGCATCAATGACATTTGGTCCGCTGGCTTGTGCGAGCGGATGAAAATTCAACACGCGTCGTGCAGCGATCTTGGATTCCCACGCCGTGTCATCAAGATAGAGCAACGCAGGCGGAATAGGTTTATAGACCGTATCAACGCGATTTTTCTGCCCCATCGCATGTTTACGCGTTTCATATTGATCTTCTATCGTGTCCCATCGGGCCAATCGGGTTGGCGTGCTTTGATCATCCACCGTGATTGTGGCGTTAGGAATATAGTCAAAAATCGTTTCGAGATCAGCGTGGAAAAACGGCAACCAATGTTCGATGCCCTGATGCTTGCGCCCGGCGCTCACTGCCTCATAAAGGGGATCATCTGTTCGCGCTGCACCAAATTCAATGCGATAGTTTTGCCGAAACCGCGTAATGGCAGGTTCATCCAGTATGACCTCGGACACAGGGGCCAATTCAATCGATGTCAATTTTTCCGTGGTCCGTTGATTGGCGGGATCAAACCGACGCGCCCCGTCCAAGACATCGCCAAATAAATCTAATCTCACCGGTCCAAGTTCACCTGGTGCGTAGATATCAATAATACCGCCGCGGATCGCATAGTCACCCGGTTCCAACACGGTCGGCGCTTGGGTAAAGCCCATGCGCACCAAAAATTCACGCAAGGCCTTTTCATCAATACGGCGACCCACATCGGCGCGAAACGATGCCTGCCCCACGACATCACGCGCAGGAATTTTCTGCATGGCCGCGTTCAATGTCGTCAAAAGCAGGTATTTTGAAGGCATCCCATGAATAAGCGCCGCCAATGTTGCCATGCGCGTCGCGGAAATATCCGCATTCGGCGACACACGATCATACGGCAAACAATCCCATGCGGGAAAAATCATCACCGGCATATCGGGGGCGAAAAACCGCAGCGCCTCGACCATCGCATTCAAACGCTTATCGTCGCGTGCAATGTGCAAAACAGGGCCAGATGATTTTTCAATTTCGCGCAGGATCAGTCGGGCATCAAACCCTTCGGGTGCGCCACCAACCTTGATCTGACTTGCTTGCATCGGTCTGTCCCATCTTGCGATGCCGACTTAGATCAGAACACCGCTGTGTAGAAAATTGTAAAACATGCCATACAGGGTGACCGCGAAAATCACCACCGCAGAAATGATCAAATGAATGCGGCGATACCGACGAACAATCGGATACATAACCTCAAAATCATTATCACACTGCGAAATAGCGCGGGCCAAGGACAGGCGCAAGGGAAAGACCAAAATCAAAGGGATTGCCAACAAAAACGTGGCTTGCAGGAATTCATGGTCATATTTGAACGCCGAAACACCCCAGCATGACCCAACAAATCCGATCGCCCCCCATACCAATGCAGGTGATTTGATCTGCGCATTATCAATTAATATACGCGCCGCACGAGGCGCAGTGATTGACACAAAGGCACGCATATCATCATTGCCGCGTTGTGCAGAAATCCAATAGTAATATGGCGTTCCCAAAACACGATGCGTAGAGATTGTCCATGCAAGTATAAACACAATCCAAAACCAGATATTGTCAAATGAATAGAAATGAAGTGTTTGCACGTCGCACCCTGATCGGTTCCCTTTCATTACAATTAACCATGCTAACACCTTGTGCAAGTATGATTTTTTATTCACGCCACAGACCGCGACAGGTGCAGTGATCGTGCATCTGGGATATTGCCCACCTGCACAATCCGTGGCACTGTGGCGCAAACCCACGAAAGGATCCCCCAAATGTTCAGCCACGTCCAAGGTCAATTTCCCCACACGCGTTTTCGCCGTGTCCGTAAATCTGCGGCCACCCGCGCCTTGGTGCGGGAAAACACTCTGGGCGTTGGTGACTTGATCTGGCCGGTGTTTGTCTGTGATGGTGATGGCGTCGAAGATCCCGTCGCCTCTATGCCCGGTGTGATGCGCCGCAGCGTTGACAAAATCGTTGAGGCCGCATCAGAGGCGTTCGACCTTGGCATCCCCGCGATTTGCCTATTCCCCTATACCGATCCCGCGCTAAAAACCGAAGATTGCGCCGAGGCATGGAACCCGAACAACCTATCAAACCGCGCAACCCGCGCCATCAAGAAAGCTGTGCCAGACATCGCTGTGATGACGGATGTGGCGCTTGATCCCTATAACATCAACGGCCATGACGGGTTTGTCGAAGGCGGCGTCATCGTGAACGACAAAACGGTCGAAGCCCTTGTAAAACAGGCCCTATCCCAAGCAGAAGCCGGTGCAGACATCATCGGCCCCTCTGACATGATGGATGGCCGCATTGGGGCCTTGCGCACAGCGCTTGAACGTGAGGGACATTCAAACGTTCTGCTCATGTCCTATGCCGCAAAATATGCAAGTGGATTTTACGGACCGTTTCGTGATGCGGTTGGCGCGTCGGGGGCGCTCAAGGGTGATAAAACAACCTATCAAATGGATCCCGCCAATTCGGATGAAGCCCTTCGATTGGTCGCGCGTGATCTGTCCGAAGGCGCAGACATGGTCATGGTCAAGCCTGGCATGCCCTATCTCGACATCTGTCGCCGCGTCAAAGACAGCTTTGGCGCACCAACCTATGCCTATCAAGTTTCGGGCGAATACGCGATGCTGCAGGCCGCGTTTCAAAACGGCTGGCTTGATGCAGATAAGGTGATGATGGAAAGCCTCTTGACCTTCAAACGCGCGGGATGCGATGGCATCTTGACCTATTTCGCCCCCGCTGCCGCGCGAAAGCTTGCCAAAGCGTAGATTCAAAGGATGACACCCACGATGCTTGGGTGTATATTTGTGGCACAAAAACAAAAAAGAGCAGGATACACAATGACACAATTCACCCGTCGCAGGGTTGCAATGTTGATTGCAGGTGCCGCATTGGCAGGATGCAGCAATGGCATTGGCAACCGTTTCAACCAAAATGCCTCTGGCAAGATCGACGCACGTGTAGAACGCACGTTGCAAACCATGTACAGTGAATTCCCAACAACTGCAGAATTGGCGCAAAAATCGTCAGGTATGTTGGTCATGCCCTTGATCACCGAAGCGGGCTTTGGCTACGGCGGCGGATATGGGCGCGGTGCGCTTTTGATCAACGGCGAAACAGTTGATTACTATTCCACCACTTTCGCAAACATCGGGCTGCAAATCGGGGCGCAACAATACGCGCATGTCCTATTTTTCATGACGCAAGAGTCCTTGGAACAGTTCCGCTCATCCCAAGGATGGGCCGCAGGCGGGGACATTGAATATGCGTTCCCGAAACGTGGAGAGTCCTTGCGCGCGGAAACCACAACGGCGCTGTCAGAGGTCGTGGCCTATGTCTTTGGCCACTCTGGTCTAAAACTGGGCGTTACGCTTGAGGGCGCAAAATACACCCGCATCATTCCCTAGAACAGAGCAGATATCAGCCCTTTTTTTCGCCTTCGGCGAGGATATTTCTAGACAGAAAATGAACACATCTCTTTCATTTTCTGTCCCCCAAACATCCTGGGGGAGCTGATCTTGATCAGCGGGGGCAAAGCCCCCAAAATCAATGTAAAACTACAAAAAATCGGCGCGCACGGGGCATCAGCCATTGCACACTAGATGCATGGTCTGTTATAGTTTTACTTAACAATATATTGAGAATTCACAAACGAGCGAGCTTCCTTGACTGATACGCCAGAAACACCCGAAAATGATGATGATAACCGCCCCACACGCATGGCTTTTGATGGTCCATCCGTGTCTATCACGGATGAGTTAAAAACATCATATCTTGATTATGCCATGAGCGTTATCGTCAGTCGCGCCATCCCTGATTTGCGCGACGGCCTCAAGCCTGTTCATCGCCGCATTTTATATGCGATGTATGAAACCGGAAACACACATGACAAATCCTATCGCAAATCGGCGCGACCTGTTGGCGATGTTATGGGTAAATACCACCCTCATGGTGACAGTGCGATCTATGATGCACTGGTGCGTATGGCGCAAGATTTCTCGATGTCGTTGCCTCTGCTAGATGGGCAGGGAAACTTTGGGTCGATGGATGGCGATAACGCCGCGGCGATGCGCTATACCGAAGTGCGCATGGACAAGCCGTCTGCGTTCCTTTTGGCAGACATCGACAAAGATACCGTCAATTTCCAAGACAACTATGACGGCAAAGACCGTGAACCGACGGTATTGCCTGCCCGTTTTCCAAACATGTTGGTCAACGGAGCCGGTGGTATTGCGGTTGGGATGGCAACCAACATTCCGCCCCACAATTTGGGCGAGGTGATCGATGCAACGCTTGCGCTGATCGACAATCCAGATCTTGAGGCAGAGGATTTGATCCAATACGTCCCTGCCCCAGACTTCCCGACTGGCGGAATAATTTTGGGCCGGTCTGGCGCGCGAAAGGCCTATATCGAAGGGCGCGGTAGCGTGATCATCCGGTCAAAAACCCGTGTCGAGGAAATTCGCAAAGACCGCTATGCCATTGTGATTGACGAAATCCCGTATCAGGTGAACAAAGCGACGATGATCGAAAAGATCGCGGATCAGGTGCGCGAAAAGAAAATCGAAGGCATCGCCCACGTTCAAGACGAATCTGACCGCAATGGTGTGCGTACGTGGTGTTGAATCAACTGTTTCGCTTTACACCGATGCAAACATCGTTTGGGTGCAACATGTTGGCGTTGAATGGTGGTCGCCCTGAACAGCTGACTTTGCGGACCTTTCTGACCAATTTCATCGACTTCCGCGAAGAAGTCGTCGCGCGCCGCACGGCTTATGAATTGCGCAAAGCCCGCGAGCGTAGCCATATTCTATGTGGTTTGGCGGTGGCTGTGTCGAATGTTGATGAAATCGTTGCAACCATTCGGTCGTCGAATGACGCCGCTGATGCGCGTGAAAAACTGATGACACGCCGTTGGCCTGCATATGACATTGTTGAATATATCAAACTAATTGACGATCCGACCCATACGGTGAACGAAGATGGAACATACAATTTGTCTGAGGCCCAAGCCCGCGCCATTTTGGAATTGCGTTTACAGCGTTTGACCCAAATCGGTGTGAAAGAAGTCACCGACGAATTGCAAGACTTGGCCGGTAAAATTCGCGAATACCTTGATATTCTGGCATCCCGCGAACGGATCATGGAAATCATTCGCACCGAATTGCAAGAAGTCAAAGATCAGTTCGCCGTGCCACGTCGTACCGAAATCGTTGATTGGTCGGGCGATATGGAAGACGAAGACCTGATCGAACGCGAAGACATGGTTGTCACGATCACTTCCGGTGGTTACATCAAACGCACGCCTTTGGTTGATTTCCGCGCGCAGCGCCGCGGCGGCAAGGGTCTGGCCGGGATGCAAACAAAGGACGAAGATGTCGTCACCACCCTTTTTGTCGCGAATACACATACGCAGCTGTTGTTCTTTACAACGGATGGCATGGCCTACAAGCTGAAAACATGGCGCCTGCCTTTGGGGGGACGTACGGCCAAAGGCAAGGCAATCGTAAACATTCTGCCAATCCCGACGGGTGTTTCGATTGCGGCGATTATGCCCGTCGATGTGCCTGAGGATGATTGGGATAACCTGCAGGTGATCTTTGCAACCTCGGCCGGCGATGTCCGCCGCAACGCGCTGTCGGATTTCACGAATGTGCGGTCAAATGGCAAAATAGCGATGGATTTGCCCGAAGGCGTGGAATTGGTCAATGTGCGTATTGCGGGTGAGGATGATGATATCATGCTCTTTACCAATTCTGGTCGCGCGATCCGCTTTTCCTCAACCGATGTGCGGGTCTTCAAAGGTCGCAAATCGACTGGTGTACGCGGCATTCGATTGAATGGCGACGACCGTGTTGTGTCGATGTCGATCATTCGTCATTTTGAAGCGACGCCAGATGAGCGGGCCGCATATCTAAAAATGCGCCGTGCCATGGCAGGTGTTGTGGATGATGATCAAACGGCACATGATGACGACGCGACAGATGCAAATGCAACCATTTCCCAAGAACGCTATGCGGAAATGTCAGCAATTGAAAACCTGATCCTGACAATCACCTCTGGCGGTCAGGGCAAACTGTCATCCAGCCATGATTACCCAGTCCGCGGACGCGGTGGCATGGGCGTCACGGCCATGGACAAGGCAATGCGCGGCGGTGACATCGTGGCATCCTTCCCC
>RGAJ01000350.1 GCA_009920225.1 Paracoccaceae bacterium | reverse complement strand
GTCTTGGGGGCATATTTCGTTCTGCAAGAGGCGGACGCCATCTTGATGCTGCCCCTCACACTTTGGTTGATCGGCTATATTTTGTTGACAGTTTGGACCATAAAACGCATTGGCCCCGCGTCCAAAGCCGCATCAAATGCACGCTCGGAATTGAACGGACATATCGTTGATACCTATACGAATATCCATTCGGTAAAAATGTTTGCGACACAGGACACAGAATTGGACTTTGCCAAAGACGCGATGGTCCAAGCGCGTGAGAAATTCAAAACCGAAATGCGCATCATCACCAAGATGGATTTCGCGTTGGTGGGTCTTAACGGGTTTTTGATTGTCGCCGTCGTTGGCCTTGCCATTATGCTGTGGGCACAGGGCGAAACATCTGCGGGTATGGTTGCCGCTGCCTCGGCCTTGGTCTTGCGATTGAACGCGATGACGGGATGGATCATGTGGGCAGTCACAGGATTGTTTCGCGAAATTGGCGTCGTTCGTGAAGGCATGGAAACAATCGCGCAACCCATTGCATTGGTGGATGCACCCGATGCCAAACCCCTACAAATCACGGATACGACGATAGAATTTCGAAACGTCTCGCATCACTATGGGCGCGACAGCGGCGGGGTGAACGGCCTGTCCCTTACGATCAAGGCTGGCGAAAAAGTGGGCCTGGTGGGGCGATCGGGCGCAGGGAAATCAACCTTGGTCAAGCTACTGCTGCGTTTTTATGATGCGGAACACGGACAGATTTTGATCGACGGTCAAGATATCACGCGCGTGACCCAAAACAGCCTGCGCAGCCAGATCGGAATGGTCCAGCAGGACAACAGCCTGTTGCATCGATCCATCCGTGAAAACATCGGATACGGCCGCGCACATGCAAGCGATTCGGACATTCAACAGGCCGCCGAACGGGCCCATGCGATGGAGTTTATCGCCGATCTGGTCGACAAAGACGGCAACGTCGGATGGGACGCCAAGGTTGGCGAACGCGGTGTCAAATTATCGGGTGGGCAACGCCAACGGATTTCCTTGGCCCGCGTAATGTTAAAAGATGCGCCAATTCTATTGCTAGACGAAGCAACAAGCGCCTTGGACAGCGAGGTTGAGGCCGCCATCCTAGACACGCTCTATGATATGATGCAGGGTAAAACAGTGATTGCGATTGCCCATCGTCTATCAACTATCGCACAGATGGATCGGATCGTTGTGATGGACCAAGGCAAGATCATCGAAGACGGCCCGCATGATGTGCTTTTGGCCCAAGGTGGGGTTTACGCACAATTGTGGTCACGCCAATCCGGCGGTTTTTTGGCCTCAAAGGATACTGAATGAAACGCTTGGCACGGCTGATTGACTATAGAACGGCGGCTGACGGGCCACCGCCAAATCGGCTTTGGCCGTTTATGGCGTGGTCGACGCGCGGCAGTTGGACAATGATTGCTTTGGCCGCGTTGACATCAGGCATGGCCGGTTTTTTCGACATGGTCGCGACGGTTGTGTTGGGATGGGTGATCGATGCCGCCGTCGCTGGCGACCCTGACACGTTCATCGCGGATCATCTGTGGTTGATGTTGTTGGGAATTGGGTTTTTCGTCTTTATTCGACCGATTACCTTTTGGGCGAGCTCATTGATCCAGACACTGATCATTCAACCCAATATGTTGAATATGATCGCGCTTCGTCTAAATCGCTGGGCGTTGGGACACTCGATAGAGTTTTTTGACAATGACTTTGCAGGGCGCATATCGCAAAAAATCCTGCAAACCTCATCCGCGGTTACGAACGTCATTATTGAATTCTTGCACGCCATCGTTTTCGCAGCTGCGTCACTGATTGGGGCGGTGTTTATTGTCGGATCTCTTAGCACGCCAATGGTTGTGTCTGTTGGTCTCTGGATTGTTGCCTATATCGCGATCATTCGATTTTACATTCCAAGGATTCGGGGCAAATCAAAGGCGCATGCGGATGCACGATCTGTTTTGGTTGGGCAAATTGTTGATACGATTGCCAATGTCAAAACCTTGAAATTGTTCGCCCATGACGACCGCGAGGATCAGGCCGTGGTGCAATCGATGGAAGGCTATTTCAACCGTGCCGTGGATCGCGCCAAACCCATGGTGTCGTTTCGGATCATGTTGATGCTGTTGGGTGGTATCTTGCCTGTTGCATTGGTTGGCTTTGGCATCCAAGGGTGGATGAACGGAACATCAAGTGTCGGGGAAATCGCGACGGCCGGGGCGATTGCGCTGCGCTTGTCACAGATGACAGGTTGGGTCAGCTTTACGATCATGGGCATTTACACCAACATCGGCGAAGCCGAAGACGGCATGCGCACGCTTA
>RGAJ01000349.1 GCA_009920225.1 Paracoccaceae bacterium | reverse complement strand
AAACACATAGGCAGGGCCGGATCCGGAAACCCCCGTGACCGCGTCCATCTGACCTTCGGTTTGAAGCCGCACCACCTGCCCAATAGCCGAAAGCAATTCATGCGCGACATCCATCGTCGCCTCTGACACCAAATCATTCGCGATCATTGCGGTGATCCCTTTGCCAACTGCGGCAGGTGTGTTTGGCATGGCGCGAATAATTGGGGTGTTTTCCCCCAGAACTTGCGCAAATTTGGAAATGGGCGTGCCTGCGGCAATTGATAAAAAGACCGTTTGTGCATTGCCAAAGGCCTGCAGCGCGGGCAAGGCATCGCCCATCATCTGCGGCTTGACCGCAACCAAGACAATCGCAGGCGCTGCGGGCAAGGTTTCATTGACCCGCACCCCTTGGGACAAAACCCAATCAGACGGTTTTGGATCAATGACCCAAACCAATTTCGGGTCAAGCCCACGCGCCAACCACCCTGCCAACATGGCAGAGCCCATTTTTCCGCAGCCCAAAAGAACCAGACCACGATCCATTGCTTGTGTTAAATCCATGATGTCCCTCTTTTTGGGACAGTGTTACGCGCGACCGTAGGCTTCTGCAATGGCAACCTTTAATGCCTCTTGCGGTGTTTCGGTGCCATAGACAGCCAATTGGAACGCGGGATAGAATCGTTCTGAATTCACGACCGCCGCACCAATCATCATATCAATCTGGTCAGGGGTCGCGATATTGCCGCCTGTCAAAATCAACCCATAGCGATACACCATCAACTTGGGCTCGCGCCAATAGGTAAAGCTTCCGGCCCAGCACCGATCATTGACCTCGTTCAAGGTTTCAAACACCGCTGGCAGCTTTTCAGCGGGCGGATCCATGTCAAAGCTACAGACCAATCGCAGCGTTTCGTCAAAATCGGACCACGCGAGGGTTATGGAATATGTACGCCATTGGCCTTCGACGGACATCGCGATCTGGTTTTCTTCGATCCGATCAAATTGCCACGCGTGATGTTCTGCAATGTGTTCGACGATATCAATTGGATGAATGTCGTCTTCTAACCCGAAGTCATTAAGTGCCATAACGCCCACCTCTCATTTATACCCGAGGATGTGGCAGCATCCTCAACTGGTTGGTGTCTGCTCTAGAACATGGGTGTTTTGTTACATGTCCTACCATATATCGTTATGGCAAATTGCCCCTGTGTAAAGAAAAATCTGCGAAACCGCCGCAATAAGTTGTGGAAAACTCTGGTTTAGCCACCAAATAAAGACGCCGCGCACCGATTTCGCGGCACGCGGCGTAAAATTCACAAAATCTGGTTAGTTTACTTTTTCGCCTCAAGCGCATCAAGGCGCGCACGGAGCGCCGCATTTTCTTCGCGGGCCTTTTGCGCCATCAAACGCACCGCATCGAATTCTTCGCGGGTGACAAAATTACGATCAGCCAGCCATCGGTCCATCATGGACTTCATCGCGTTTTCTGCTTCGTCTTTCGCCCCTTGGGCAACACCCATCGCGTTGGTCATCAATTTAGAAATGTCATCTAACATTTTATTTCGGGTTTGCATGGGGTTTCTCCATTTCATATGTAAGGCTGTATATGGGCCGAAATTCTCCAAGTCTCAAGGCTCATCAACCTTATTTACACCAGATCGGCAGCAAAATCACCCATGATACCTTTTCCCAACATCGATCCCGAGATTTTTTCGATCGACCTTTTTGGTTTTCATTTGGCTTTGCGGTGGTACGCGCTTGCCTATATTGCAGGCATCCTCTTGGCATGGAGGATTATGTTTGTCACAACATCGCGCGCACCTTTGTGGCCAAACGCGACACCCCCCATTGCCCCTAAAGCGGTTGAGGATTTGATCACCTACTCCATCTTGGGAATCATCTTGGGGGGTCGTTTGGGGTATGTGGTGTTTTATCAACCGGGCTATTATATCGCCAACCCTGCGGAAATTTTGCAAGTTTGGAATGGCGGGATGTCATTTCATGGCGGGTTCTTGGGCGTTGTGATTGCCGCCTATCTGTTTTTGCGCAAGTATGACGCGCCCATCCTAACAGGTGCGGATATGATCGCGATTGCCTCGCCTGCGGGGTTGTTGCTGGGGCGCCTTGCCAATTTCATAAATGCCGAACTTTGGGGCCGCGAAACCGATGCGCCCTGGGGCGTAGTGTTTCCGGGCGACGCCGCGCAAGCCTGTGGGCAGATCACGGGCGTCTGTGCCCGCCATCCCTCACAACTCTATGAGGCCGCTCTCGAAGGGTTGGTGTTGGGCGTTTTGTTATTATACCTTGCCTATCGGCGTGGCGGCCTACGCTATCCTGGCCTGTTGACGGGTGTGTTTTTAA
>RGAJ01000348.1 GCA_009920225.1 Paracoccaceae bacterium | reverse complement strand
GCATCAGGTTTTCGGGAACCGACATTGTGTCACCGGGGGCCAAAGTGATGGCGCCGCCCTCCCATTCAACCCGCCAGTGACCGCGCACAGGCATCAGCACACTGGGGCGGTCATGTTTGTGTTTGCGATCTGTCGCGCTGGCACGGGTGATGAAATCAACCTCGAACCCGGGTTTGTCGCGCAACAGGCCGGTTTCCCCGATCACTTTGCACGGGCGTTTGTCTGCATAGGCCACCATGTCCCAATATCGCGCCACGTGATTGGGCAGGACATCCGCCGTTGTGGGTTCGGGACGTTTGGCCAATTCTTCCGCGCTCATCACTGGCACGGGGTTGATGCCCTCGGGCAGGCGTTGTTGTTTTTTGGTGTCGTAAAGCTTGCCATTTTCGCCCAAAATCAATCCATGGTCTGCAGCATCTTCGATCACTTGGGGGGCCCACATGACACCGCCGCCGGCATCATCGCCACCCAGAATGGCCATGATCATTCCGTAATCGGTTCCAATGTTTTCAAAGCCACGGAAAATCCCCGTAGGGATGTTAAAAATGTCCCCTTGCTCCAAGGTGACTTCGCCTGCGTCCCCCCAGCGCCCCCAGAAAAACCGCCAGCGACCGGACAGAACAAAAAACGCCTCGGCTGTGCGGTGGTCATGCAGCGAATTGCGGCATTTGGGCGGCTGGCCAGCGGCGCCAATATTGAACCCATGCGGGATCGAAATATGAACGTGTTGATCGGGGCTTTCCGACACCCCACCGCCGATAATCGTAAAGTTTTCCTTTTGATCGCTGCCCGGTGTGTGGGCATCGATAAACGCAGTTTTACAAGGTTTCAGATCGCCATAGCGAACGATGCGCTGTTCCATGTCTTGCGGAGTCATAAGTCACCTGTGTGTAATAAAATCTGTTTCCAGACGGCGGTTTCATCGTAAATTGCCCATTCGCGGCGCAGCTTGGGGTGGCCCCCGACCAAGGCGCCAAATTCCGCATGGCTCGCGCCCATGATATAGATATAGACCTGCGCGCCCGTTGGTGCCCCAAAGCAGCCCCATCCGTCATGTTTGCCATGTAGCGACCACCGCAGCGCCGCACGCGGCGGCATCATCGGATCATCGCGGCCAATTTGATGGTGAATTTTAAACTCAGCATTCGGAAACGACGCCCGCAGACCCATCCAGAATTGATCGGCCCCATCATGGGACAGTGCTTCAATCCCGCCTGCATAGGCCAGATTTGCAGCGCGGTCATAGTCGCGCGGGATCGCTGCAAAATCGGCGTTCATGATGCGGGTCAAAATATCGGCATAGCGCGCGCCCCATTCATTGTCGTTTCCATGGCCTTTGTACGGCCCCTCAATATCGATATCGGGGGTAAAGGGATGGGAAGAGGCCTCTGGCCCGCCTTCGCGTGCAATCAGATCGCGGGCGTATTCACGTGGATCCACCCCCAATTGGCGCACGATCGCGCCTTGGTCACGGATCAACCACTCATCATCAATTTGATTATTTTTCGCATGGCAATCCGCGATGATGCGATACCGCAATTTGATCCCCGTTGGCGCTCCATAGACGCCCACATTCGTGTGGGTCGCCGTTGAATGCAAACGATGCGACGACAACATGCCGGTTTCTGGCGTGCCTGACCAAATGACGTCTTCGCCCAGCAATGTCCGATCCGGAAATTCCGCCAAGGTTGCCATTGTTGCGCCGATCACACCCTGATTTCCAACCACAACAGAGGCAGGGGAGCGCACGACAATATCAGGCGCATAATACTGATGCAGCGTTCCGATACCACGATCTTCCCAGATTTCTTTGGTGATGCCGATGATATAGTCGGGAAAGTCCTGAAATTTTGGATCGAAACCTTGCATATTCTTTTCCTTATGTACGACGTGTGGATCCGCGTTCAATCAGCGGTCCGTCAATTTCCACCCTGCGTGGCTTGGCTTTTGGGTTTTCTATTTTTTCCAGAAGAATTTCGACCGTTTGTGCGACCATTCTGTTTGCAGGTTGGCGCACAGTCGTCAGATCATAGGTGGGCCATGCCGCAGCTGGCACATCGTCATATCCAACGACGGCCACATCTTGTGGCACACGCATCCCCAGATCAAAGCGCAGCACATCCATCACCGCCAATGCCATATGATCATTTGCAACAAAGACCGCTGTGGGGTGATTGTCCGCACCCGTATCTTTGAACATTGCCCGCGCGGCAATCTGCGCCCCATGCGTTGTGAAATTGCCAACCTCACGCGTTTGCAAGGTAATGCCTGCCTCATGCAGCCCCTGAACAAAGCCCGCTTCGCGGTCGCGTTGGGTTGATGCCCCTTCCCATCCCGCGA
>RGAJ01000347.1 GCA_009920225.1 Paracoccaceae bacterium | reverse complement strand
ATGGTATCAAATCAACGCTGAGCGTGCGCGAAAATTTGATGTTTTGGGCGCGTGTCTTTGGGACCAAGGACATCACCCGCGCGATTGAGATTTTCAACCTTGGCGATTTGATAGATCGGGCAGGGGGGGCATTGTCAGCCGGCCAGAAACGCAGATTGGGCTTGGCCCGTTTGATGGTCACGGGACGCAAGTTTTGGATGTTGGATGAACCGACCGTGTCCTTGGATCAGGCGTCAGTGGCCCAATTCGCATCCATGATCCGCGCACATTTGGCAGAGGGTGGTTCGGCCATTATGGCGACCCATATTGATTTGGGTTTGGGATCGGATGCACAGGTCTTGGATCTGTCCACATTCCGCGCACAATCGCCCAAGTTAAACGCAAGCGAAGAGGCGTTTTTATGATTGCGCTGTTGCTCCGGGATTTGCGTTTGGCCTTTCGGGCGGGGGGCGGCTTTGGGCTCAGCCTTGCGTTTTTCTTGATTGTTGTGGTGCTTGTGCCGTTTGGCGTTGGCCCTGAAATGGCGCTGTTGTCGCGCATTGCGCCCGGTATTTTGTGGGTGGGTGCGCTGCTGGCGTGTTTGCTGTCATTGGATCGCATCTTTGCGCTTGATTTCGAAGATGGATCTTTGGATTTGCTCGCGACATCGCCGCTTCCGACCGAGGGTATCGTGACGGTAAAAGCGATTGCGCATTGGATCACAACAGGCCTGCCATTGGTCATGATTGCCCCTGTGTTGGGCGTTTTATTGGGGCTGCCGCAACAGGGCTATTATTGGATCATCCTGTCCTTGGCGCTTGGGACACCCGCACTCAGCGTGATTGGGACCTTTGGCGCGGCTTTGACGGTGGGGATCAAACGCGGCGGGCTTTTGCTGTCGTTGTTGGTGTTGCCGCTTTATGTGCCGACCTTGATCTATGGCGCAGAATTGGCGCGGCGCGGCACATTGGGGATGGACACCATCACGCCGATGTTGATGCTGGCGGGCATCACTTGTGCAGTCACGGCATTGTTACCCTTTGCCTCTGCGGCTGTGCTAAGAATTAACCTAAGATAGAAAGAGACACGACATGTCAGTATGGCAATATGCAAACCCAGTGAAATTTTTGCACCTGTCAGGCAAGATCGTTCCAACCTTGGCTGTGATCAGCACGGTGTGTTTGGTCGCGGGGCTGTTTTGGGGGTTCTTTTTGACGCCTGATGATTACAAGCAGGGATCAACGGTCAAGATCATTTACATCCATGTGCCTTCGGCCTTGGTGGCCATCAATGCGTGGTTCATGATGTTGGTGGCCTCGCTGATCTGGTTGATCCGTCGCCATCATGTGAGCGCCTTGGCCTCCAAAGCCGCGGCCCATGTGGGGGTCGTGATGACGATGATTGCATTGGTCACGGGGGCGTTTTGGGGCCAACCGATGTGGGGCACGTGGTGGGCTTGGGATCCGCGATTGACGTCATTCTTGATCCTGTTCCTGTTTTACTTGGGCTATATCGCGCTTTGGGCAGCGTTGGACAATCCTGATACAGCGGCGGACTTGACCTCTGTGCTGTGTATCGTTGGAACCGTCTTCGCGGTGCTCAGCCGATATGCGGTGAATTTTTGGAACCAAGGTCTGCACCAAGGGGCGACATTGTCATTGGACAAAGAAGAAAACATTTCCGACGTGTTCTATTTCCCGCTGCTTTTGGCGATTGCGGGCTTTGTTTTGTTGTTTATCGTTTTGACGTTGGTTGGAACGCGCGCAGAAATTCGTCAACGCCGTGCTGCGGCTTTGTTGGCACGCACAAAGGGATAATTCATGTTGCCAGATTTAGGAAAATACGCCTTTGCGGTGTTGTCGTCATATGGCGCAACCGCCGTGTTGTTGATCGGCTTGATTGTGTTTGTGGTCATGCGCAACGCCAAAGCGCGGAAAACATTGGAAATCATTGAGAACGAGGTCAAAAATGGCCGGACGTAAAATTTCGCCATTGATGGTTTTGCCGCCCATTTTATTCGCGGCATTGGCGGCTATGTTTTATTTTGGCATGCAGCGTGATGATCCGAATTCATTGCCTTCGACCTTGATCGGCAAACAAGCCCCCGCCTTTCCAACCGAGACGTTGCCAAATCAACTTATGCCTGATGCAGATATGATCCGCGACGGACAGGTGACCTTGGTCAATTTCTGGGCAACATGGTGCCCGCCTTGTCGTGCCGAACATCCCAAGCTCTTGGAAATGGCGTCACAAGGCATTCGCATCATCGGCGTAAATTTCAAAGATGAGGGCGCCAAGGCCACCGCTTATCTGTCGGATGAGGGTAATCCATTCATGGCCGTTGGTTACGATCCCCAAGGT
>RGAJ01000346.1 GCA_009920225.1 Paracoccaceae bacterium | reverse complement strand
AATATCTGTCAGTCTATTTGCAAGGGGCGCGGGATGCGACCATTGCGTTTGCCGATCTTTATGGCCGAACAGGGGACGATCAAGCCAAGGCTGATTACCTTGCTCTGCTAGATGATTTAGAGGGCAACTTTGCCGCCCGCACACAAAAGCTTTTGGCGGATGATCGGACAGACTTAACCATCGAAATTGACGTTTTGCGCGACCGTTTGGCGCGCGAAAAACAGATAAACACATAAAATGTAAGGGAGCCATTTATGTCATCTATTCAAACCAAAGCGGCCGAAGTCATGGACCAAGTCAAAGAAATCGCGAACAATGTTCTTGCTGAACCAACCGCCGCCGGCGCCATTGTGCCGTTGGATCATGCCGACCCCTTTGTCGGGTCTGAGATTAAGAAACGCATTGATGAAATCGATATGACCGATACCAATTCCATCATAAGCTTTGGATCCGCCGCGCAAGAGGAATTGCAGGTGATCAGCCAATCAATGCTGCAGGGCGTACGCAACAAAGATGTGGGGCCAGCCGGCGATAGCCTGCGCACGATTGTCACCACCATACGCGGGTTTTCGGTGTCAGAATTGGATCTGCGACGTGATCGCAGTTGGTGGGAAAAATTGATCGGCCGCGCTGCTCCGATTGCCAAATTCACCGCACGGTTTGAAATGGTCCAAGAACAGATCGATAAAATCACCGACAATTTGCTAAGCCATGAAACGACGTTGTTAAAAGACATCAAATCTCTGGACATGCTCTATGATAAAACGCTGACATTTTATGATGAACTGGCGCTTTATATTGCGGCAGGCGAAGCAAAGTTGAAAGAACTGGACGACACCATCATCCCCGCGAAAGAGGCAGACGTACAAGCCGCCCCCGCGGACGATCAAGTCATGGTGGCGCAAGAATTGCGTGATCTGCGTGCAGCACGTGATGATTTGGAACGTCGGGTGCATGATCTAAAGCTGACACGCCAAGTGACCATGCAATCCCTGCCCTCGATCCGGTTGGTTCAGGAAAACGACAAATCTTTGGTTACAAAAATCAATTCAACCTTGGTCAACACGGTTCCCTTGTGGGAAACCCAATTGGCACAGGCGCTGACCATTCAACGGTCTCGCGATGCAGCAGAGGCCGTGCGCGATGCCAATGATTTGACCAATGAATTGTTGACAGCCAATGCCGCCAACCTGCGTGAAACAAATAAAATTGTGCGCCAAGAAATGGAGCGCGGTGTTTTCGATATCGAAGCGATCAAGAAAGCCAACGCTGACTTAATCGGTACCATCGAGGAAAGTCTGGAAATCGCTGACGAAGGCAAAGCAAAACGCAAAGCCGCCGAAGAAGATTTGCAAAAGATGGAAATCGAATTGCGCGACACCTTGGCCGCTGCCAAAGCCCGCAAAACGGCGCCCGCTGGCCCAGCGTCAGAGCCTGCGTAAATGCACGCAAGAACGGGGCTTCATATCATCACCGCAGTCGCAGGTATCGGCCTGTTGTCGGCGTGCGGCGGTATGGTGCCCCGGGCTTCTCATGGGCTTGGCGATACGCCACCCGCTGCACCAGACATTTCCCAGGCTCAGATCGACAACCAAACCTATTACCAACGCTTTGTGGATCGTCAACTGGCCCAAGGCTTGATGCGTACCGATGGCGGCGGACCTGATACGCCCTTTGATATGCGTGACGTGCTGGATACATTTGAACGCTTGGCCTTTTATGATGAATACACCCGCGATGGCAGTTTTGATAAATCATCGGCCGCAGCGCGGCTGGCGCGTTGGGAAAAACCGGTGCGAATAAACATAATTTTTGGGGACACCATCCCCTTTGCCGAACGCGCAGACCTGCACAACCAAGTCAATGCCTACGCTACGCGACTGGGACAGCTGACAGGCCATTCCATCAAATCGACCCGCAGCAACGGAAATTTTGACGTGGTTTTTGTAGGCCATGATGATGCGCACCAGCTGAGCGATTTCTTGGATCTGCGACGTCCGATTGTGGGCCCTGATCCACAACGCATCGTTGCAACAATGCCGCGCGATGTGCATTGCTTTGTCATGGCGTTTTCAAATCAATCCGATGGCGCCTATGATCATGCGATTGCAGTTATCCGTGCAGAAAACCCTGCCCCATTGAAAACCGCCTGTATTCACGAAGAGCTAGCCCAAGGTCTTGGGCTGGCCAACGATAGCCCCTATGCACGTCCGTCGATTTTCAACGATGATGATGAATTCGCGACATTGACGACGATGGATGGTGTGATGCTCGAAGTGCTCTATGACAGCCGATTACACTCAGGAATGACCTTAGAACAGGCCCGACCAATCCTGCGCCAAATCGGCGATGATCTAAACCAACCCAAC
>RGAJ01000345.1 GCA_009920225.1 Paracoccaceae bacterium | reverse complement strand
ATATTGCGGCGCAAAAGGGGATTTGACATTTGACCACGTTGTGCCGCGCGCTGCGGGCGGCGTGACCAGCTGGGAAAATGTCGTAGCGGCATGTAGCCCATGCAACCTCAAAAAGGGGTCGAAATTGCTGCACCGTTCGGGTTTGAATCTGCGCAAACCACCGCGCCATCCCACAGTGATCGAATTGCAAAATGCAGGCCGCAAATTTCCACCTAATCATCTGCACGACAGTTGGGTTGACTTTCTCTATTGGGACAGCGAACTTGAGAGTTGATACTACGCTTAGAAAATAGTTTTACACAGATGAATAGAAACCAATTGATGAACGACCTTTTGGGTCTTGGGTTATTTGTCGCAATATTTGTTTTGCTCGGCTCAGTAAGCGGTGCTGACAAAGGTCTGGGGCTATGGCCGCGGATTGCTATTTTGCCTGCGCTCGTGTTTGGGTTCGATGCACTTGTTAAATTTCAAACCCTATCAATAAACAAACCACGCTTTTCACTAGCACGTGTATTGATGGGGGGACTTGGGGCATCGTGATGGCGACAATCACGGCGATTCACAACGCGGATTTTTCCAATCGTTGGGACGTAGTCACTGCATATTTGATTCAATTTGCAATATTTGCCGCAATTTGGTGGGCGGTCATTCCAATACGTGTTCCGACCGATAGCCAGTCGCAAAAGCAAACCAAATTTGGCTCAACAGACGAATTGTTGAAGTATCTGAGTGGCGTCCGTATTGCTCGGGCTGACTTAATTCATTTGGCAGCGTTTATCGTCATCTCCCTTGTATCATTAACTTGGGGCTCGATTCCTATTGGAATTGCTTTCTTGCTGATGACACCCGTTTCGATTGCGCGCACGATACAAATCTATGAAACGCCCGATTGGTATGCGCCGCTCCGTATCGGTGTGCATGCTGTTTCAATTGGTGCTTTCCCGTACTTGATTATGTCTGGTTTCTAGCACTTTCATCTTTGTCCAAAATACTCTCGCCGAAGGCTTGGGGCCAAAATGGCCCCAATCTATTCTTTCCAAAAGGGTTTTTGTGCTTCGCGCCACGCTTTGCTGCGCGTGATCCCGATATCGCGTAGCTGGTCATCAGTGAGGCCGCTCAGCGCGCGACGGCTTTTGCGGCGTTTGCTCATAATCGTCACACATAGCGCAACGCGAACCGAGATCGTTGCCAATGCAGGCAAAGATGGCGTGTTCGCCAAGGTCTGAAGTGCGGTCAGGGTGCGTGCGTGTGATTGTGGCATGTTGTTCCTCAATTGTATTGATACAAAATAACATTGTTTCCAGTAATTGTATTATTTGATATTCCTACGGTTAATACAAAGAAAGAATTGTGATGAATACAATTTCCCACATCGGCGACGCCAAGCCGCGCAAAACAAAATACGACAAGCTGATTTCGCTGCTCAAACGGCAAATCGAAACGGGTGACTTGAAACCCGGTGACCGCTTGCCGCCGGTGCGCACCTTGGCCTTTGAATTGGGCGCGGCACCTGGAACTGTGGCGCGGGCCTATAAAGAGCTTATCAAAAATGGCTATCTTGAGGCGGGCGTCGGGCAGGGTACCTTTGTGCGCCGCTTTAAACCGTCTATTTTGTCGGCCACAACTGGTACAATGTATTTGCGTTCCCCGCGGTTGCCCGACATCGGGCAGGTCGATATTTTGCGATTGGGATTTGTCGAATTTGCAAATGCTGCAGGATTTGATGAATTGATGTCCTATCCAACACGTGCCGATAACTACGATCTGCAGGCGGAATATCTGCGCTATTTTGCAGATGTCCCTTTGGGATATGTGGAACCAGATGATGTTGTGATCACGCATGGGGGGCAACATGGTGGGGTTGTCGCGCTCCAAACCATCCAAAAGCTGCGCAAGGGGGGGATCATCGTCGAAGAGCTCTCTTACCAAGGGTTCAAATCTGCTGCGGATCTGGTTGGTATTCCGGTACATGCTGTTGCGATGGATGACCAAGGGCCCATTCCAGAACTCATTCGCGAGATTGTTGCCAATCACCCGATTGCCGCAATCTTTTCCTCGGCCGAGGTGAATAACCCAACCACGATACGCACCAGCAACGAACGCCGTGTCGAAATCGCTGACATCGCCCGCGAACACGGCATCCACATCGTCGAAGACGACTGTTACCGCGTTGGTGCCTATAGCGGGGTAAGTTATCGGTCGTTGTATCCCCAGCGTTCATGGTATGTGTCGTCGTTTTCGAAATCGATTTCCCCCGCCTTGCGGATCGGCTGTGTGATCTGCCCGTCCGGCAATGCAGCAATGTTGAAAAATACAGTGTTCTACAATTCGCTGGGCGTGTCGCGGTCCAATTGCGAAGTCGCCAAATTT
>RGAJ01000344.1 GCA_009920225.1 Paracoccaceae bacterium | reverse complement strand
CCTGCCTATACCTCGGCGAAGGCCGCTGTGCATGGGTTGACCCGTACCATGGCGCGCGATTTGGGCGGACATCGCATTCGGGTGAACACAGTTGTGCCCGGTTGGGTGATGACAGAGCGCCAAAAAGAGCTGTGGGTCACGCCCGAAGCCTTGGAGAAACAATTGGCGCGGCAATGTTTGCCTGATCCGATTGATCCATTCTATTTGGCGCGGATGGTGTTGTTCCTTGCGTCGGACGATTCTGCGATGTGCAGTGCGAACAACTTTATGGTCGAAGGCGGTTCGATTTAGGGGCTTTGCCCCCTTGGCCACAATATGCATTGTGGCCAATTCCCCCAGAGTATTTTAGGCAAAGATGAAAGAGGTTTAGAAAAAGCTGCTGATTTGGGTCAGTGGCTTTTTTTGTTTTGCCGCCGCAGGGATCGTTGCATCAGCGGCAGGATAGCCAACGGGGATCACCATGACAGGTTTTTCATTGATTGGGCGATTGCACAGTTCGTTGAGAAATTTCATTGGGTTTGGCGTGTGTTCCAAACACACAAGCCCCGCGTGATGGATGGCAGAAATCAAAAAGCCCAATGCGATGCCCACGCTTTCGTTGATGTAGTAGTTTTTATAGCGCGATCCATCCGGGTTCAGGCCATAGCGTTCTGCAAAGACAACGATCAGCCATGGCGCATCGGTCAAATGGGGTTTGTTCACGCCTGTGCCGATGGGTTCAAGGGCTGAGAGCCATTCATCACCTGCGCCGCCATCGTAGAAGGATTTTTCCTCTTCTTCTGCCGCATCCCGAATTTTTTGTTTCATTGCAGGGTCTGAGATGGCCACAAAATGCCATGGCTGGCGGTTTGCACCTGACGGGGCGCTGCCAGCCGTGGCAATGATATTTTCGATCACCGATTGCGGCACAGGGTCAGAGGCGTAATCGCGCACGGAATGGCGTTTTTTCATGTATGACAGGTAATCCGCGGATGCAGTCACGGCGTCGTCGGGGCTCAGTTGGACGCGATCTGGAAGCGCGAGGGGTTTATAGGTCATGTCGGGATCCTTTTTGTGTCGCACTGTGGCCAAGTTTACCGGATGTGCCAAGATCTATTTCGGGGAAAAATGCGCCCGCACCACGTCGCGCAGGCGTTGATGGGTTAGGGAATGGCGATGACGCATATGAAAGGCCGCGAAAACATCTTGGTACAAGATGGGCGCGTCAATGACGAAGTCGACGCCGCCTTGGTCGCGCATGGCTTGGGCAGTTTCATCCAACACATAGGCTGTGCCGCCCATCGAGGTGATCATGCCTGCCACTGCCATGTTCTGACCGCTCGACACGCGTGCATTGGCAAGATTGGGCACGCTTTGTTGATGTTGTCGATCAAAGGCGGGGGCATAGGAGGCGCCGATATAGGTCGCGGGATCCACATCACGCAGAGAGGTTGTGACAGATGAAATCATGCGAAAATTGACCCGCCCCACGGTTTCAAAATGCAAATCAGGCATAAAGCGGGGGGTGTAGAGAACGGCGAAATCCAAGTTCCCCGCCAAAAGGTCGCTGCACATTTGATTGGAATAATCCAATTCAATATACAGTTCAGTACGTGGAAACAGGCGGTTGAAATTGGCCACCCAATCCCCGATGTGGGTTGTGGCCAGATCTGTTTGCAATCCGATGCGAATGGCGAGATCGACGTTTTCTGATGATCGCGCGGTGCGGAGTGCTTCGCTCCAACTGTGGCGCAAGCCGCGCGCATGAGGTTCAAATGCAATGCCCGCTGCGGTCAATTCTGTCCCCGCGCGGGATCGCTTGAACAGTTTCTTGCCAATTTGGTTTTCCAGCGCGTTCATCCGCGCCGAGACCGTCGATTGGGTTATGTTCAGACGCTCGGCCGATTTGTTGAAATTGCGGGTGTCCACCAAATCCAGAAACGTATCTATCCAATCAATCTGCATGTCACCCACTAATCGATTATTTCGATTAATAATAGCGCATATACCCGATTGAACGCAAGCGTCTGTCTGAATAGTGTGGCGCTAGATTTCTTTTTAAAATGAGCAATGCAATGACAGATGAATGGCAAACATGCGCGCCACGCCGCGCAGCGCGTGCAGGTGGACGCGAGGCGAAACGTGCAATGCGAATGGCCCCTCTGGCCGAAGAACTTCGCCCTATTCGTGCGGGCATGTCAGGCGGGGCCTATCGCCCGCTGACCAATGAAGGCATGGCGCAGATCCATGCGGCTGCTTTGGACGCATTGGAACAGATTGGTCTATCCCAAGCCCCTGCAAGCGGGGTTGAGGCGATGACAAAAGCGGGTGCAATTTTGGACGACGCGGGGCGTTTGCGTTTTCCGCGGGCCTTGGTTGAGGATATGTTGGC
>RGAJ01000343.1 GCA_009920225.1 Paracoccaceae bacterium | reverse complement strand
AAGTCTAAATCAGTCTTTTGTAATGTGCGCCCTTCGGCGATGCCTGCATTCGCGATGCATATCTGTATAGGGCCGCGTGCAGCCACGGCCGCCGCGATTGTTTCGATTTGCGCGGCCTCATCCGTCACATCCATCGCGGCGGCGTGAATGCCTGCGCCTTCTGCCGCGCGCAAGACGTCCAATCGGCGCCCCGTGATTGTAACCTGTGCCCCCTGCGCGGCCAAAGCGCGTGCAATCGCCAAGCCAATGCCAGAACCGCCGCCGGTGACCAGCGCGTGTTTTCCCGATAAATCCAATGTCCCGCTCCTTGTGTTGGTTGTGTTCACATTATCCAAATCTTGGCCTGTGACAAGTTATGCGGAAGAAAAAGCATTTTAGATATTCACAAAGCTGAATTTAACTGTAGGATACCGCCATATATGAGGGAGAATTCATGCGTTTTTCAGTATTTCTAGCCGCAATCATTTCCGCCGCCGCAGTTTCTGCAAGCGAAGATATCGCAGACCAATACCCGCAATCGGAACTCTATTCCAAACCGGTTGAAGTCATCCCACACGTTTTTTCCGCGATTGGTGCCACCGCGCCGCCGACCTATGAAAACTCTGGCCACAACAACAACCTTTCGTTTGTTGTGACCGACGACGGCGTTGTGGTGATCAATGGCAGCGCATCCGCGCGGTTGGCCAAAGGATTGCACGATGAAATCAAAACCGTGACGGACAAGCCCGTGAAATTGGTGATCAATGAAAACGGTCAAGGTCACGCGATGCTTGGAAATTCATACTGGGCGGATCTGGGTGTGGATATTTTGGCGCATGAGGATGCAATCGCCGAAGTTGAACACAACGGCGATTTCATTTTGCAAGGCATGCAGCGCTATAACCGCGACAAAGCCGAAGGAACGCGGGTTGTCATCCCGAACATCAGCTTTGGCGACCGCTATGATTACGAATTGGGCGGGGTGAAATTTGAAATCCTGCATTTGGGTCCGGCGCATGGTCCCGGTGATACCCAAGTCTGGATCCCGCAATGGGGTATCATGATCGCGGGCGATATTGCGTTTCATGAACGCATGCCCCCAATCTTTGAGGACACCTGTACCAGCTGTTGGATTGATACCTTTGAAAATGCGTTCATGCCGTTGAACCCGACTTATGTTATTCCGGGTCATGGTCACCCGACCAATTTGGAACAGGTGACGCGCTATACCCGTAATTATCTGGTTGATCTGCGTGAAAAAGTTGGCGAACACATGGACAATGGCGGCGATTTGGCAGGTGCATACTATGTTGATCAGGACCGGTGGCGGCATCTGGATACATTCGAAGAACTGGCCACAAAAAACGCAGGTCGCGTTTATGCTGAGATGGAGTTTGAATAAGATGAACGCTTTTTTCCGCGCCGCGGCTTTTGTCGCCATTGGCCTAAGTGTCCCGATGGTGGCCCATGCAGATGACTTGGGCGACGAAATCATCGGTTATATGGATTTCGCGACCTATGAGTCTGGGATTATTTTGCCGCAGCAACTGACCCAAGACGTGTTCGAGGCAGCGACCTTTGTTGATACGCGCGACGCCGATCAATTCGCGGCGGGATCAATCCCGACCGCGATCAATATCGAATGGCGCGAAATTCCTGCGCGTTTGGATGAATTGCCTGCGCAGGGTATGGTGATTTTGTTTTGCAATACGGGATCTTTGTCTGCACAAGCAACCTTTGCCGCGCTGTTGATGGGGCATGAAAATGTTCTGGTCTTGCAATCTGGACGAAATGGGTGGCTGCAAGACGCAGCCTATGTTCCAAAAGGATGATGAAATATATCAATATCCCGCCGCTTTGGCTTGGTCTGGCGGTATGTATCGCATGGGTGCAATCCGCGTATTTTCGGTTCGGACTGTCGATTGATCACGCCGTGACACAGCTTTTGGGCGGCCTGTTGGTGGGGGGTGGCATTATTGTCATCGCGCTGGCAGGGATTGAATTTTACAAACATAAAACCACGATCATCCCGCATCAAACGGCCTCTCGTCTGATCACGAGCGGCATTTTCAAGCGATCGCGCAATCCGATTTACTTGGGCGATTCGCTGATCCTCTTGGGGCTGATTTTGAAATGGGATGCGGTGTTATCGCTACCACTTGTGCCTTTGTTTGTTTGGGGTATCGAAAAATTCTTTATCATTCCTGAAGAGAACCTGTTGCGACGCATTTTTAGGGTGGAATTCGCCAAGTATTTACAGCAAACACGTAGGTGGATTTAAGGATTGCGACATAATGCGCCCGGTTTGCGTCTTGGACGGGGTATGTTTGTAGCGTATAAGAAACTTTAACCGCGCCATTCGGCACGATTAACAAGGGGACGGAAACGTTGA
>RGAJ01000342.1 GCA_009920225.1 Paracoccaceae bacterium | reverse complement strand
GCGGGTGATTTTAAAACCGCTCTCGAGATCCAAGACCGTTTGATGCCGCTGCACCAAGCGATCTTTACAGAACCAGGATTGGTCGGTGTGAAATACGCGATGTCGCTGTTGGATCTGTGTTCCGCCGAGGTGCGTTTGCCCCTAACCCCACTGACAGACGGCACAAAAGAAAAAGTAAAAGCCGCGATGCGGCACGCTGGCCTGTTGAATTAAGCCAGGGCTCAGTCACACAATAAAAAGGCCTCCGATTTCGGAGGCCTTTTGCGTTTCAAAAAATTGAAACTTATTTTTTCAATGCATCGCGGATTTCTAGCAAAACGTCCAATTCGCTTGGGCCTGCTGGTTCTGCCGCTGCTTGGATTTCTTCTTGTTTGGATGCTGCGTCTTTTGCTTTGTTGACATAGCGCACAAGCATGAAAACAACGAACGCAATGATCAAGAAATTGATCACAGCCATAAAGAACGCCCCATAGGCAAACGCAGCAGCACCGGCTTCGCGCGCTGCGGCCAAAGATGCATATTCACCGTCACCGCTCAGCACGATGAAGTTATTGGTGAAATCAACACCCCCCATGAACAATCCGATGATCGGGTTGATCAGATCGTTCACCATCGAAGTTACAATCGCTGTGAACGCTGCACCGATGATGATACCAACGGCCATGTCCATGACATTGCCCTTGCCAATAAAGTCTTTAAATTCTTTTAACATTTCACCCCTTCCACTGACGGAATATTTTAAAACCGTGACACCGTTTACCCTTTATATGCGTACTATGGTACGGGAAAAATCGTTAAATCAACTCATTTTTGCGTCGTGATGAGGCCTGGGTTTAGTTCAACGCCAACCGCAATGGCATGTCCTGCATCGCATTGCGATACCACTTTACAATTGCGGCGCGCTCGCTGTCTTCCATCCACGTGACATTTGCGGGCGGCATTGCGTGTGTCACGCCTGACTGCAGGTAAATCGCATTGGCCATGGCGGTGATGTCATAGGTCGTTTCCAGATGCACATGCTTGGGTGCGATGCGGATCCCGTCATACACGGGTTCCGCCGCATGACACATCGAACAGCGGCCTAAAATGATGTCCTGCGCTGCGTCAAATCCGTCTGCTTGTGCAAAGATCTGTTGACGCTCAGACAAAGCGGCGTCTTCGGTCGGTTCATGTTGTAAGGGCAATGTGGAGATCCACATAATCAGAATGAACAGGATGATCGTCGCGGGCCATGTCCAGATTGGATTGCCGCCGCGCGCGTGTTTGGTATTGAAATAATGGCGGATCGTCACCCCCATCAAGAACACCAATCCCGCAATGACCCAATTGTATTCAGATGCAAACGCCAAAGGATAATGGTTCGACAGCATCAAGAAAATAACGGGCAAGGTCAGATAGTTGTTATGTGTTGACCGCAGTTTGGCGATCTTTCCGTATTTTGGATCCGGCGCGCGTCCCGCCATCAGATCGGCAACCACAATTTTCTGGTTGGGAATGATGATGAAAAACACATTGGCAGACATGATGGTCGCGGTGAATGCACCCAGATGCAAGAGGGTCGCACGTCCGGTAAAGACCTGATTGTACCCCCACCCCATCGCGACGAGCAGAACAAACAGAATAACCATCAACAAAGTGGGGCTTTCTTTCAAACCGTTTTTGCAAAGCCAATCATAGATGATCCATCCGAATGCCAATGACCCCGCCGAAATCAAAATCCCTTGCCACAAGGCCAAGTCAGACTTGGTTTGGTCGATCAAATACAGCTCTCCGCCGGCCCAATAGACCACCATCAACAGGGCGGCACCAGACATCCATGTCGCATAGCTTTCCCATTTAAACCACGTCAGATGCTCTGGCATGGTTTCGGGCGCGACAAGGTATTTGCGGATATGATAAAACCCACCACCGTGCACTTGCCATTCTTCACCATGTGCCCCACTGAGACAGGGTTTGAATATCACAATAGGCCAAAGCTATATTGATAGAAACGCAAGCAAATCTAGTAGCATTTTCAAATTTTACCGAACAATCAAAAACATCAGCATCGATCCAAATGGACTGCTGGTGATTAACAGTTCAATACCAAGCGGAGCATCCCAAATTGAGAGCGCTGCCGGAAAGGGCATCTACAAGTTTTGGGTTAACGCCAATGACGGTGATGGAGTCACCGCAAAGTCTGAAGTCACCATTAACGTGAGCAACGTCGACCCGTCTCCGACGGATACAATCGCATCTGCCTCCGTTAAAGACGGTCAATCGTCAGGCGCAATTATTGACATGTCCACCCATTTCGCAGACACAGATCGGGACACAGGTCACATTTATTCGATCATAAACACCGACAACACCATCACGGACCTTTTCGAGATTGACGCAACCACAGGCGT
>RGAJ01000341.1 GCA_009920225.1 Paracoccaceae bacterium | reverse complement strand
CCCATCGCGTGTGCGCACCTTGAGCGTATCAAGCGTGCTGAGAACGCGATATTCTTTGGGCAGGCGGACGCGAATTTCGACTTCTTCATCCGAACTGTCGACACGCATCGTATCAAGCAAGATCCCACGGGTGACCAATTGGACCATGGCGCCAACAGTGACCACATCGGCCCCATACCGCCCCGCTTTTTCAACATCGACGTTGATTTGCCAATCAATACCGGGCAGGGGGCGCGTATCTTCGATCAGGGTCAGGCCTTGGGTCTGGTGAAACAGCTCGCTAATTTGTGCAGTCGTTGCAATCAGCTCGTCCAAGCTGTCACTGCTCAGTCGCAGGTGAACGGGTTTTACCCCAGCCGGTCCGCGCGCAAGCTCAAGCACTTCGATTTCGATACCTGGAATTGTGGACAACTGCGTTTTGATTTCATCCAAAACAACGTTGCCGTCCAAATCGGGGCGATCTGCGCGGTCTTCCCATGGGATGGTTTCCAACTGGATTTGACCGATTGTATCACCGGGTGCTTCGCCACCGCCTGTGTTTTGGTTCAAACCGCCATCACCAGAAAAGGCAAATGCCGATTGGATACCGGGATGGGCCAAAACGATGTCTTCGGCTTGGCGAACCAGATCATCTTTTTCGCTCAGTGATAGGTTGCCGCGCGCCCGAACATAGACAATCGCTTGTTCGGGTTCCGATTCCACAAAGAAATCAACGCCCAGATTGTTTTTGCCAAAATAGCTAAAGACACCCATCGCAAAGGCAATCACCGCGACGATTGTCACCAAGGGCATAATAGGGTTGGCGGTCAAGAATTTGATGAAATAGCCAAACATCGTGCGGCGATATCCATAATCGACCTTGGTTTTTTTACGCTCAATCTTGGCGGCCGTCAGGGTGATTGACGCGCTAAAGGATGCCAACAAGAACATGATCAACCCCGGCATATGCGCCGTGCGGCCCATCTGCGTGCGATCCAAGCCGAACAAATAGTCAGGGTTCAAGAACTGCATCGCGGACACGAACAAAAACCCAAGCGCCAGAACCACCAAAACCGCGCGAACGGACCAAGGGAAATTCACCTTTAACACCGCTGCTGTGCGGTCCAGAATGCGGCTGATGCGGCCAGAGACGCCGCCCATGATTGGCAAATAGACCAGAGCCACAATCAACGACGCAGACAGAACAAAGATCAAAGTGACGGGCAACATGCCCATGAATTGACCCGGAACGCCGGGCCAGAACAACATCGGCAAAAAGGCGCAAAGTGTGGTGGCGGTTGAACTGACAACGGGCCAGAACATGCGCTTTGCTGCTTCGACATAGGCCGACATTGGGCCGACGCCCTCTTCGATACGTTTGTCGGCATATTCAACCACAACGATTGCGCCATCCACCAACATCCCAACGGCCAAGATCAGGCCGAACATCACGATGTTGGAAATGGTGATATCCATCACCCCCAACAAAACAAAGCACAGCAGGAAAGATGTTGGGATTGAAAACCCGACCAAAAGTGCAGCACGTGTCCCAAGCGAGGCCAAGACCACGATCATCACCAATGCAATCGCGGTCAGAACCGATCCTTCCAATTGGCTGACCATGGACCCAACGACGCGGGATTGGTCATTCGATGTGCCGACCTTGACCGCGGCTTGCATATCGGCAGGCCATGATTTGGCTTCGTTTTCGACCATGGTGCGCACTGTATTGGCCGTGTCGATCAGGTTATAACCTTTGCGCTTGACCACCTGTAACGCGACGGTGGGTTCACCGTTAAACCGCGCGATGCCTTTGCGATCCTCAAACGCCAATTTGATATCTGCAAGATCACCAAGAGTGACCACGCGGTCGCCATTGGTTTTGACGGGCAGGGCATAGATACGTTATAGGATTCAAGCCGCAGGGGATCAATCGTGACCTCGACCATTTCATCGCGGTTGCCAGTGATCGACGCTTCTAGAACCGCGTCCATGGCTTCGATCTTTTCTTGCAGGTTCTTTGCGATGCGCGTCATTGTGCGCTCAGGCACCTTGCCTGTCAGGTTCACAATGATGATCGGGAATTCGGAAAAGTTGATTTCGTTGATTGAATATTTCTCAGCACCGGCAGGAAATTTCGATTCAGCCGAATTCATCGCATCACGGACATCTGCCATGATTTTGGTTTTGTCCCAACCAAATTCAAACAAAAGCGCAACGCCGGCATAGTTTTCGGACGCGGTCGCAGAAATTTCCTTGAGCCCATCCAGATCCGCCAATTCGGTTTCAATCGGTTTGACCAGCAATGTTTCACTGTCCGCTGCGGAAATACCCGGAAACGGTACCGAGATGAACAGGGCAGGAATTTCGATATCTGGCTCACCCTCTTTGGGAAGACCTGTGTAGCTGTAGATGCCTGCCA
>RGAJ01000035.1 GCA_009920225.1 Paracoccaceae bacterium | reverse complement strand
AAGCCAGACATCCTTGGTATGTCCGCGCTTTTGACAACAACCATGCCATATATGAAAGTCGTGATCGACACGATGATCGAACAAGGCGTTCGCGATGATTACATCGTGTTGGTTGGTGGTGCACCTTTGAACGAAGAATTCGGCAAAGCCATTGGCGCAGACGCATATTGCCGTGATGCCGCCGTTGCGGTTGAAACTGCAAAAGAATTCGTTGCACGCAAGCACAATCAAATGTCTGCATAACCTGCGGGACATGCACGTCATTAGACCCGCGCCCCTTTGCGCGGGTTTTTTATTTGGATATCATCATGTTACCAACCGATGCTGACCTAACCCATTCCGAAATTGACCTGACCTCAGGTGAGGCCCGCGTTTTATTGTTGGCCTGCGGGGCATTGGCACGTGAAATCCTTGATATCATTGAAATAAACGCGCTGGCACATCTGCATTTGCGATGTTTGCCCGCCATTTATCACAACACGCCTGAAAAAATTGTACCCGCCATTCGTGATATCATTGCGCGCGATGGCGACACCTATGACAAGGTTTTCGTGGTCTATGCCGATTGCGGTACAGGCGGCCAATTGCAAGCGGCCTGTGATGAACTGGGCGTCGAAATGGTCAAGGGGCCGCATTGCTATTCATTTTTCGAAGGCAATGATGCTTTTGCCAAACGCGACGAAATCACGTCTTTTTACCTGACGGATTTCTTGGTGCGCCAATTCGATGCGTTTGTGTGGAAACCACTGGGCTTGGATCGTCATCCCGATTTGCGGGATATGTATTTCAGCCATTACACGACATTGGTTTATCAATCCCAAATCCATGATCCCGCTCTTGTTGCCTTGGCACAACAGCACGCGGATAGATTGGGATTGTCCTTTGAACATCGCCACACAGGATATGGCGATTTGGAAACAACACTTCTGAACGTCTAAGTCACTGCGCGGCGGTAAAGTCGCGAATTTTTTCGACCATTGATCGCAGACCGTTTGATCGTTGGGATGACAGGTTGCTGGCCAACTCAAGCCGTGTCAATTCGGCGGTAATATCAATTGCACCGACGTCGCCGACAGGCACGCCATTCACCAATTTGCGCAATAGCGCAACCAAACCGCGAACGATCATCGCATCACTGTCACCATCGAACCGATAGACACCGTTTTCGACATAATGCTGCATCCAGACTTGGCTGGCGCAGCCATGAACCTTGTTTGCGTCCACTTTGAACGCATCGTCCAACGGATCCATCGCCTTGCCCAATTCGATGACATAACGATACCGGTCTTCCCAATCGTCCATGAATTCAAAATCTGCTACGATATCTTCGAATGCGTCCGTGGCCATGATGTCCTCATTGTCTTTGCCCTATACCTAGGCGGAGCTTTGCCAAAGGTAAAGCGCAAGCTAGTGCTTTTATTATGTTTGGCATTAGGTTAGTAATCAAAAAAACATTGGGGGACCAAAATGCGCGCTGTTGGATCAATTGTTATTTTGTCTTTGATGCTGTCAGGATGCAGCACCATCCGCGATAGCAGGGTAAATCCATTAAATTGGTTCAAAAACGATGAACCTGCCGCGCGAAAATCTCTGATCCCCGAAGAAAACCGCATTCTTAAACGCAATGTCGCCCCCTATGCGGGAACGCCGGTTTATTTCGTAACCGCCGCCGCGATGGAGCCAACCTTGGACGGAAAGCTTTTGCGCATCACTGCACAAACCGACCGCATGGGCGCCGCAGAGGTTCGGATCGAAGATATGGCGGATCAAGGCGACGGTATCGTTCGTCTTGTCATCAAAGCGGTTGTGCCCGCAGGCGCGCCTGTTGGAACCGAGGCAAACCGCACCATAACTGCAGCGCGGTTTTTTTCAGCCCAGGATTTGATTGGGCTCAAGGCGATCGACGTTAACAGTGCAAACAACGTGATTAGACTGCGCCCGTAACTTTGCGCCCCTAACTACGATTACGCGGGAATATCAAAGGTCTTTACTGACTTGCCTTTGGCGACCAGCCCGATTTCACCATTGCACAACCGCAAAGCATCTTGGCCAAACACCTCATACCGCCATCCCCGCAAAGGCGCTATGTCGCGTTCCCCTGATGCCAACGCATCAAGATCAGAAGTGCTTGCGATCAATTTCGCCGCGACGCCACTGTTTTCGGTTTTCGCCTTGAGCAGAACACGCAGCAAATCCGCCAAGGCCTGATTGACGGCCTTTTGATCAACATCTGGCGCAACCTTGGGCAAATCCTCTTGCGCAAGTGACATGCCATGTGCCACCGCCGCAAGAATGCCATTGGCGATGTCGCCCTTGCGTGCTTCGCGTAGCAACAAGCGCGATTTTTGGAGGTCGTCGGATGTTTTGGGTTTGGTGGACGCAAGTTCGATCAAAGCATCATCTTTGAACACCCTGCTGCGCGGTATATTGCGCGTTTGCGCGTAAGATTCGCGAAATTCGGCCAACGCGCGCACAATTGCCAACAACCGAGGAGAGCTTGATCGCGTTTTCACACGTTCCCACGCATCTTCTGGACGTACGATATAGGTTTCTGGTGTGGTGAGTGTCGCAAGCTCTTCTGATACCCAATGCGAACGGCCGGTTTTTTCCAGCTTGGCTGCCAAATACTCATAAATCTGGCGCAAATGCGTCACATCGGCCAAGGCATATGTTTTTTGTGCGTCACTGAGCGGACGACGCGACCAATCGGTAAACCGCGAGGATTTATCAAGCGATTGCTTTGCAATCTTGCGGACAAGCGTTTCATACCCAACCTGATCACCGAACCCGCAAACCATTGCAGCAACTTGGGTATCAAACAAGGGCGTAGGTATAACCTTGGCATCGACATAAAAAATTTCCAAATCCTGCCGCGCGGCGTGGAAGACCTTGACCACTTTTTCATTTCTGAACAGGTCATACAAAGGATCGAGCGAAATTCCATCGGCCAACGGATCCACCAAAACCGCATCTGCGTCTGATTTTCCAGGAATGGCAAGCTGCACCAAACACAGCTTGGAATAATAGGTACGTTCACGCAAAAATTCTGTATCGACTGTGACATACGGCGCTTGGGCTGCACGATTACAAAATTCGGCCAAGTCGTGGGTGGTTGTTATTGTTTTCATTCATCGTTCTTTACTTTGGACACCCCGTACATCTTGAATACCGCGAAAGCCTGCGCAAGGAAAGCGTTCATTCCGAAAATTCAAGTGGGGTGCGCTGTCCGGCTGCGAAATGGCGTAGGACCGCAGGGTATAAAATATGTTCTTGAACCAAAACACGCGCGGCTAAATCGTCGGCGGTATCACTGGGCAAAATCGGAACCCGCACTTGGCCCAAAATCGGGCCATCATCTAATGCGGCGGTCACTTCATGTACGGTGCATCCGGCATGTGTATCGCCAGCATCAAGCGCACGTTGATGGGTATGTAACCCTTTGTATTTGGGCAAAAGCGACGGATGAATATTCAACATCCGCCCCGCCCAAGGTGTGACAAAATCTGCGGTCAACACGCGCATGAACCCTGCAAGGCACAAAATATCCGCCTCATAAGGCGCAATCGTGGCCTGAAGCGCGGCCTCAAATGCTGCGCGATCCCCATTAAAGGGGCGATGATCGACAACTTCTGTGGCAACACCGCGGTCTGCCGCGTGTTTCAAACCGCCTGCATCGGCCGAATTCGCCAAAACCACAACAGGGCGCGCGGGATGATCACCTGTCATGCTATCGACAAGTTTGACCATATTTGATCCACCACCCGAAATGAAAATGGCGACTTTTTTATGCATTAAAATGCGCCTGTGTACACAACGCTGTCGCCGTTTGTCACGCGACCCAAGGTGACCACATCTTCGCCCGCATCACGTAACGCATCTTTGACGGCGTCTGCGCTGTCGGCGGCAACGATCACGACCATGCCGATGCCACAGTTGAACGTTTTCAACAGCTCGGATTGCGCGATATCCCCCTGTTGGGCCAACCATTTAAAGATTGCAGGCAGATCCCAAGACGAAAGATCGATTTCCAACCCCTGTCCTTGGTTCAATGCGCGTGGGATGTTTTCGGTCAGACCACCGCCCGTGATATGTGCAAATCCATGAACGCCCCCTGCCCGCATCGCGGCCAGACATTGTTTCACATAAAGCCGCGTTGGCGCCAAAAGTGCGGCCCCCAAAGTGCCCTCACCAAATGGATTGGCCGAATCCCATGTCAGACCCGATTGTTCCACCAATTTGCGCACCAAAGAATACCCGTTTGAATGCACACCGCTTGATTTCAAGCCCAACAACACGTCACCAACGGCAACATCCGCAGGCAAGCTTTGACCGCGTTCCATCGCGCCCACCGCAAACCCTGCAAGATCAAAATCATCCGCCGAATACATGCCCGGCATTTCCGCCGTTTCGCCCCCGATCAAGGCACAGCCAGATTGCAAACACCCGTCGGCGATGCCGTTGATGATTGTGGCCGCTTCGTCAACCTTTAGCTTACCAGTGGCGAAATAGTCCAAGAAAAACAAAGGCTCTGCACCTTGACAGACCAAGTCATTGACACACATCGCGACCAAATCGATCCCGATCGTATCCAAAATTCCTGTATCAATCGCGATGCGCAATTTGGTACCAACCCCATCGGTTGCCGCCACCAAAATCGGGTCATTATAGCCCGCAGCTTTCAGATCAAACAAGCCGCCAAAGCCACCCAATCCCGCCATGACGCCCGCACGATTTGTGCGTTTCGCAGCAGGTTTGATTTTCTCAACCAATGCATTGCCTGCATCAATATCAACGCCTGCGGCTGCGTAGGTCATACCATTCGTTGTCTGGCTCATTGGGGGTCCTTTCGTCGCTATGGCGGTCAGTTACTGGATTGTTGCGGATTATTCAATCTGAAACACTTGACCTTAGCGCTATATATGGTAGCACGGCATTAGGCGGGCCTGTAGCTCAACGGTTAGAGCAGAGTGCTCATAACGCTTTGGTTGGGGGTTCAAATCCCTCCGGGCCTACCACCTATTTCTCTACCGCCACATACATCCGCACCAAAAGACCGCCCAAGCTTGGGCTTGGTCCCAATTCCAACCACCCCCCATGCGCACGCGCGATGTCTTCGCTGATCGGCAACCCTAATCCGACGCCTGCGCCTTTGTTTTGATTGCGTGCAGGGTCCAATCGGTGAAACGGTTTCAACGCATCGCCCACCTTGTCTTTGGGAATACCTGGCCCATTGTCATGCACTTCAAAGACAACCATGTCACGCGTCAGCTCATAACGCAGTAAAACGGTTTCCCCATAGCGGAAGGCGTTGTTCAGCAAATTTTCCAACGCCCGCTTGATGGCGGTTGGCCGCGCGGCGATGGTGACGGCACCCTGCTGTTGTACATCAGGGATATGCACGACTTTGCCCTCGCGCGCATAATCTTGGCGCAGGGCATCAATCACATCTGCGGGATCGATCGATTCTGGTGCGCCACTGTCGTCGCCCAATGATTTTGCAAAGGTCAGAAATTCATCCAACAATACCTGCATGTCTTCGACATCTTTTTCCAATGGAACACGATCCGCATCGGACAAAAACGAAAGACCCAGTTTCAAGCGTGTCAAAGGCGTGCGCAGATCATGGCTCACCCCAGACAGAATCAAGGTGCGCTGTTCAATATGACGCTCAATCCGTGATCGCATGTCCAAAAACGCCTGACCTGCGGCACGCACCTCACGCGCACCGGACGGACGATAGGGTATGTGAACCCCGCGACCGAAAGCATCGGCCGCCCGCGCCAATCGTGTGATTGGCCGCAATTGATTGCGCAAATATAAGAACGCGATCACGCTGAGCAATATACCAAAAAACACCATATTCACGATCAATTGGTGCGGATTCGACGCCGAAACACGTTTACGCAAGATCGTGACACGAAAGTCCGCATCCCCGATGCGCAGCCCTGCGATGACAAAATTATCATCGGGCAAGTCGATGGCCCCAATCGACGGGATACTGCGCAATTCATGAATAACGATGATCCCTGAAAAATCGTAGAACCGTCTGGTTTCCGTACGGTATGCATCTGCCACAGGTTCAAGCGTGATGCGCAGGGTTTGTGCCGTTTCTTGCGCCGCCTCAACCCCTTGGGTGATGACGATACGTTCGATCAAACGCAGATCATCCAACACGCCGCCCGTCAGCTGTTCCGTCACACCTTCAAAGTGGCGTTGAATAAAAACAAAGCTGACAATAAGCTGCAGTAAGATAACAGGAAACAACAATATCAGCGCCGCGCGCCAATAGAGCCCCTTGGGCATGTATCTTTTGATCCAGTTAAACATAGGATATCCATACCCTAGCAAATCAAAAAGGGGAAACAAATTGACACAGTTCAATCCAGAAATTGGACAGATCGACGATCTTGGCCACGCGATCCGCCGTATCCTTGCCCCAAATCCGTCGCCGATGACATTTCGCGGAACGAACACATATCTTGTCGGCACGCAGTCGGTTGCTGTGATTGACCCTGGCCCCGCTGATCCAACACATCTCAACGCGATTTTACAGGCAACAGATATGGGGCGCACCATCACGCATATCTGTGTCACACATGCGCATTTGGACCATTCGCCGCTTGCGGCGGATCTTAAAAAGGCCACGGGCGCGCCCATCTATGCGTTTGGCCGTGCCAAGGATGGACAAAGCCTATTTATGAAATCCATTGAAGATGCGGGCTATACCGGCGGTGGCGAAGGGATTGATTTCGACTTTGCCCCCGATGTCCGGCTTCGCGATGGGGATATGATCGAGGGCGCAGATTGGTCACTGCGCACGATCCACACACCGGGGCATATGTCGAACCATGTCTGCTTTGCGCTTGGGGATCGGTTGTTTTCCGGCGATCATGTGATGGATTGGGCAACATCTATGGTGTCGCCCCCTGATGGCGACTTGGGCGATTTTATCGCGTCCTGTAAAAAACTAATAACCGAACGCTGGTCCACATTTTATCCCGGACACGGAGAGCGCGTCACAGACCCGAACACGCGTACACAATGGTTGATAGACCACCGCAGTGAGCGCGACCGCGAAATTCGCGCAGCACTCGGCCAAGGCCCAAACACCGCGCGTGCCATCGCCACCTCGGTCTATACCGATCTTGACCCTGCTCTCTTGCCCGCAGCGACACGCAACGTTTTCGCACATCTTTTAGATATGTGCGGCAAAGGTCTGATAACGTTCGATAATCCCCTGACCGCCGATACAATTTTCACCCCAAAAGAATGAAGATAAAGTTTTTTTAATTTTTTTGCAAAAACCCTCTGGACGTCCCCAAAACCTATTGTTATACCCCGCCCCATGTTCCGGCGTAGCTCAGCGGTAGAGCAGTTGACTGTTAATCAATTGGTCGTAGGTTCGATCCCTACCGCCGGAGCCAAATTACCAACGGCGTCATAGGGTTCCACCCTTGGCGCCGTTTGTGTTTTAATCAATCGACACTTTCGATCTGCCCTTGTGCCATACCACTGTGTTTAACAGTTCGAAAATGAACACCCGTGCAACTGGATCCACAAACACCCCGATTTCGTACATTATGCGCCGTTAAAAAAAAGGGTCTCTGGTTGCAGCTAGAATCGTTACCGGATCGTACCCACAAGATTTGGTAAAAATAGGGTGCGCAAATGACGTGAGGGCCTATCTGACCCACGGACGTGAGGGTGATAGGAATAAATTGCACGCAATTGGTGACGCGCTAACTTAATCGCCTGCGCCAATCACGTCGCAAAGACGCTTTGCAATGTACTTTCACGCACATAGCCTTGTTTCTTGGCGAAAAATAGGCCCGATCCCCCAAAATAATCCGAGACAAAAATTTTGAAAAATAAATAAATCAATGAGATTTATTTATTGACAAACCAATTCCGTAAGGTCAGATTGATCGCATCCATGCGGGGAGCCGCATTCATCTTGGGAGGAAACTTTATGAAAAAACTTATGACTGGTGCAGCTGTCGCCGCTTTGTCAATTATGGGCACAACTGCATTCGCAGGCGGCCATGGCATTTCTGCTTGCTTGATTACAAAAACAGATACAAACCCATTCTTCGTTAAAATGCGCGAAGGCGCATTGGCAAAAGCAGAAGAGCTGGGCGTAAACCTGTCCACATATGCAGGTAAAGTTGACGGCGATCACGAAACACAAGTTGCAGCGATCGAAACATGTATCGCAGACGGCGCAAAAGGTATTCTTTTGACAGCGTCTGACACATCTTCCATCGTTCCAGCAGTACAACAAGCCCGCGAAGCAGGTTTGGTTGTTATCGCACTTGACACACCCCTAAGTCCAATCGACGCGGCTGACATGACATTCGCAACCGACAACTTCCTAGCGGGTGAATTGATCGGTCAGTGGGCCGCAGCAGCTTTGGGTGCTGACGCAGCGAACGCAAAAATCGCGATGTTGGACCTTGCTGTGTCTCAGCCAACCGTTGGCGTTCTTCGTGACCAAGGCTTCCTAAAAGGCTTCGGCATCGAACTGGGCGATCCAAACCGTTGGGGCGATGAAACAGATCCACGTATCGTTGGCAACGACGTCACAGCGGGTAACGAAGAAGGTGGCCGTAAGGCAATGGAAAACCTTTTGGCAAAAGACCCAATGATCAACGTAGTTTACACAATCAACGAACCAGCAGCAGCAGGCGCATATGAAGCGTTGAAATCAATCGGTCGTGAAAACGACGTCTTGATCGTATCTGTTGACGGCGGCTGCCCAGGCGTTGCAAACGTAAAAGACGGCGTAATCGGTGCAACATCACAGCAATACCCATTGTTGATGGCGTCAAAAGGCATCGAAGCGATTGCAGAATGGGCGAAAAACGGCACGAAACCTGCACCAACTGCTGGCAAAGATTTCTTTGACACAGGCGTTTCTTTGGTGACAGACAAGCCAGTTGCAGGCGTTGAAAGCATCGACACAGCAAAAGGCACAGAGTTGTGCTGGGGCTAATATCCCTTTGACATAAAACCAAGAAAGGGCGAGTGTGAATTCGCCCTTTTTTATTACACGCTGACTTGCAACAACGGAGTTCCCAATGTCCAAGGACGACAACTACGAAGCCGTCACCGCAAATGCGGCATCAGATGTCGCATCGTTTGATACCCATTCCACTGGTTTCATCACAAAATTCCATCATCTTCTTCACACCACTCCTGCGATGGTTCCTCTTTTGGTTCTGGTCGGTGCAATTGGCGTGTTTGGCGCGTTGCTGGGCGAAAAATTCTTTTCTCCTTTCGCGCTCACATTGATCTTACAACAGGTGCAGATTGTCGGCATCGTCGCTGCGGCGCAAAGCTTGGTCATTTTGACAGCAGGCATTGAATTGTCCGTAGGTGCCATTGCGGTGATTTCATCTATCGTTATGGGAACGTTTACGTTTCGCTATGGAATACCCGTTGAAATCTCCATTGCATGCGGTCTGGCATTTGGAACATTTGTCGGTGCAATCAACGGTTGGCTTGTGGCACACATGAAATTGCCGCCCTTTATTGTGACATTGGGCATGTGGCAAATCGTTTTGGCCGCAAACTTTCTGTATTCGCGCAACGAAACCATCCGTAGCCAAGATATCGAGGCGAACGCCCCCCTGCTCCAACTTTTGGGTTGGAAATTCAAGGTGGGCGGCGCGGTCTTTACCCTTGGGGTGATTTTCATGGTCGGGCTCGTTTTGATCTTGGCCTATGTTCTGCGCCACACGGCGTGGGGGCGTCACGTCTATGCGGTTGGGGATGATCCCGAAGCGGCAGAATTGTCAGGCGTGAACGTAAAACGCACGCTTGTGTCGGTTTATGCGGTATCCGGTTTGATTTGCGCGATTGCTGGATGGGCCCTGATCGGCCGCATTGGATCGGTCTCACCGACCTCGGGGCAGCTTTTGAACATCGAAAGCATTACTGCCGTTGTGATTGGTGGTATTTCGCTTTTTGGTGGACGCGGATCAATTCTGGGCACGTTCTTTGGGGCTTTGATCGTTGGGGTCTTTACCCTTGGTCTGCGCCTGATGGGTGCGGATGCGCAATGGACATATTTGTTGATTGGTGTGCTGATCATCGCGGCTGTGGCCGTTGACCAGTGGATCAGAAAGGTAGCAGCATAATGGAACCTATCCTAACAGCACGCGGTTTGGTGAAACGCTATGGCAAAGTCACCGCATTGGATCATTGCGACTTTGACCTGATGCCAGGTGAAATTTTGGCGGTGATCGGCGACAACGGCGCAGGCAAATCATCCTTGATCAAGGCAATTTCTGGTGCGGTAATTCCCGACGCAGGAACAATTGAGTTAGAGGGCAAAAAGATCCAATTCGAAAGCCCGATCGAGGCGCGCGAGGCGGGGATTGAAACTGTGTATCAAACCCTTGCCATGTCGCCCGCCTTGTCTATTGCCGACAATATGTTCATGGGCCGCGAATTGCGCAAACCAGGGTGGCGGGGCAAATTTTTGCGCCAGTTGGACCGCAAAAAGATGGAAGACATGGCGCGCCAAAAACTGTCTGATCTGGGTTTGATGACCATCCAAAACATCAACCAAGCGGTCGAAACACTCTCGGGTGGTCAGCGCCAAGGTGTTGCCGTGGCACGCGCCGCAGCTTTTGGATCCAAGGTCATTATTTTGGACGAACCGACCGCTGCCTTGGGAGTGAAAGAAAGCCGCAGGGTTTTGGAATTGATCCGCGATGTGAAATCACGCGGCATTCCGATCATCCTGATCAGCCACAACATGCCACATGTGTTTGAAGTCGCAGATCGCATCCACGTGCATCGTTTGGGCAAACGTCTGTGCGTGATTGATCCAAAGGATTATTCGATGTCAGACGCGGTTGCGCTGA
>RGAJ01000340.1 GCA_009920225.1 Paracoccaceae bacterium | reverse complement strand
GGCATCAAACGCGCGATTTTATCACCTCTGGTTGGTTTCTTTTCGGTGCTGATGGGAATTGGCGGGGGGTCGTTGGGTGTGCCAACAATGACATTGCACGGCATGTCGATCCATCGCGCAGTGGCGACATCGTCTGGATTTGGGTTGTTGATCGCGGTTCCGTCTGTGTTGGGGTTCTTTTTTGTGGGGCTTGATGCTGTGAACCGACCGCCATTAACGGTTGGTGCGGTGAATTTGGCGGCATTTGCGTTGATTATATCAATGACATTCGTGACCACACCATTTGGGGTTGCCTTGGCCCATAAAATGGATGCCAAAAAGCTCAAGCGCTATTTCGCGATCTTTTTGGTCTTTGTTGCGTTGAACATGTTGCGCAAGGCGATGGGGTATTAAGTGCGTTTTGGCGCCGACGGCATTTCCATCATTGGTCCCGATCAGGGGATAGAGCGGTGGGCCGCTGCCGCGCGATTGGCCTGTCGGGATGTCGTGTCTGATCCCAAGATGGTTGAAACGTGGTTGCAGTGTGAAGGCACATGGTTTGTGGGTGTCGACGCGTTGCCCAATGATCGGTTTGGCGACATCGGGGACGTTCCGTTCCCCCAAGTTTTGCAGGACCATTTCGGGGGTGACAAGCACCCTGCACAGCTGTCCATCATGTATCCCGGCTATCCCAAGCCGAGGGCAGGCGAAAGCGATGCGGCCTTTGGCTATCGTGTGCGTCGAGATGCGGCGCATGTGGATGGGATTTTGGCAATCGGCCCAGACCGCCGTCGATTTGTAAAAGAACCGCATGCCTATATCCTTGGGATCCCTGTGACACAATGCGGGCAGGGGGCGAGCCCGATGGTCATTTGGCGCGGATCACATCACATCATGCGCGCGGCGTTTAGGGATGCCTTTGACGGGTGCGATCCGGCAGATTGGTCAAACATTGATGTTACCGAGGCCTATACGACGGCGCGTAAAAAGGTGTTTGAAACCTGTGATCGCGACATTGTTCATGTTGATGTCGGATGCGCCTATGCCATTCATCCGCTGATGCTGCATGGCGTATCGGCTTGGGAACAGGGCGCAGATGCCCCCGAGGATGGGCGCATCATCGCATATTTTCGGCCTCAATTATCCAGGGTCGTTGATTGGATCAATTGCCCCGACTAAGTCGTGCATCCCGCCCACCGCGGCGTTGTTTCAACCGCGACACGCGCGACGGCAGTTCGGTCATCACATGTTGACGTGCCTCTGGCGACATTCGAGACCACGCTGTAATTTCATCGATCGTGCGATAACATCCGGTGCAGATCCGTTCGGTCGGATGCACAACGCAAATCTTAATGCAGGGGCTTTCGATTTCGTCCCGTTTCCAAATATGGTCGTTCGGCAAATTCATAGATTACCCTTTTAGATAGCGAAGCCGATCCAGCGTTCCTTGCAATATATACGACGCTGCAACGTGATCAATGACCTCAGACCGACGCTTTCGTGTCGTATCCGCCTCAAGAAGCGCTTTTTCGGCTGCGACTGTCGATAATCGTTCATCCCAAAATGTGATCGGGATTGGCCGCATGCGATCAAAGTTCCGCGCAAATGCACGGGTCGCTTGACAGCGGGGGCCTTCTGTCCCGTCCATATTGCGCGGCAATCCCAACACCAACCCACCAATGTTGCGCGATGTGATATAGGCGATGACGGCCTCGGCGTCTGCGGTGAATTTCGTGCGCTTGATGGTGTCGATCGGGCTTGCGACCGATAAAAACGTGTCAGAAATGGCGATGCCGATGGTTTTCGTTCCCAAATCCAATCCGATCAATGGGGACAGGGGCGGCACCGCTTGGGCAAATTCCGCGATATCATCTGTGATCATTCTACGATCCCGATCTGTTTGGCGGCAGCGGTGATCTGTGACAGCGCGGCGGCATCTGCGCCAAAGACCTCTTGGGCGTTTGCGAAAATGTTTCTTGCTTGGTCGGTGTCCCCCAAGACGCCCAAAGCATTGATCAGCCGCGCCCATTCTGCGGGGCTGCCGCCTTGGGTCACCAAACGATCAGACAATTGGCTGACCATGCCTTGGATCATGTCCATACGGTCACCCTCTGACAATGTGGCGGCGTTGTTGATGTCCTCGGCATTTGGTCCTTTTAATCCCGTTTCGGAAAGCTCAAAGTCATTCTGCCCCGCCAAAAACGCGATTTCCGGGATTTGTCGGCGTACAGGTTCCAACCATGGCGCATCCTTTGGCCCATTTCGCAACAGTTGTTGCCAAATGCGGAATGTCACGTCAGGACGGTCGATTTGTGCCATCATCAGGCCGGAATAATACAAGGCTGGCCCATGTTGGGGGTCGCGCGATAAAATGGCGGTTAGGGCGGCTTCGGCTTGCGGTGAGACGTAGCCGTTTGATGACAAAATCAAGGATTC
>RGAJ01000339.1 GCA_009920225.1 Paracoccaceae bacterium | reverse complement strand
ATCTGCGCCTTCGGCGTCTTTGGTGGTGATTGGGGGATTGGGATCAACGCAGACCGTGTCAAACCCCGCTTTTGCAAACGCAATCGCGGCAATCAACCCCGCAAGGCCCCCTCCGGAAACAAGGATATCTGTCGTGTGTATCGTCATGCGGTGCCCCTTGTGTTGGGGGTAATCTATGATGCATCGCGCAAAATGACCAGAGCAGGCCGCGCAATCGCCTTAGGCAATTTGTCGCAAAAAACTGGGCAAGCATTCGGTGTGGTGATGAATATGATCGCCCTCTGCGGTGTGATGCACCAAAACGGTTTTCATCCCCATCTCATGCGGCACGCGCAGGTTTGCATGGCTGTCTTCGAACATGGCCGCTTGGGTCGGGGTCAGGGATGCTTTGGCAAAGATCTGTTCATAGGCGCGGCGTTCTGGTTTTGGGATCAAATCGCAATCTTCGGTTCCAAAAACATCGTCAAAGGCACCTTGCAGGCCCAGCTGTGTCAAAACGCGATCCGCATAGGCGCGTGGTCCGTTGGTAAAGACAATTTTGCGACCCCCGAGCAGATCAAGGGCGGCAATCAAGTCGGGACTTGGCGTCAAAACAGAATAGTCAATGTCGTGCACGTGGTGCAAAAAATCATGTGGATCAACCTTGTGATGTTTGACCAACCCCGCCAAAGAGGCCCCATATTGATCCCAATAGTGCCGGCGCAAGGCGTCCGATTGGGATCGATCAAACCCAGTGATTTGTGCGACATAGTCTGTCATTTTCACTTCGATCTGGGAAAACAATGCATCATTTGCAGGATAGAGCGTGTGGTCCATATCGAACACCCATTCCGTCACATGTTGAAAATCTGCTTTGGGCATTTTTGTCCGATCACATTCAGGAAACTGAAACTTTCGCTTGATTTTAACAAGCTCACGCTTTTAGGGTAACGCAATTCATTCGGAGCGCAAGATGACACAGGGCAAATCGACCAACAAAGACGCCTATACCCTAATTCTAGAGGCGATTGACACAGGGCTTTACCGTCCGGGCGATCGATTGGTCGAAAGCGAATTGGCCGATCGCTTGGGCGTCTCTCGTACACCTGTGCGCGAGGCTTTGCAGCGTCTGGAAACGCAATCCCTGTTGGCGCGCGATGGTCGAAGCTTGATCGTGGCGTCCTTGGATCATAATCAAATGGCCGAACTTTATGTTGTGCGCGCCGAATTGGAAGGGTTGGCCGCCAAGCTAGCGGCGAAACATGCAACCCCAGAAGAAAAGCGCGTCTTGCAAGACATGGTCGACGAAGACCGCAAGATTGTGAATGATCCAAACGCCTTGGCCCGCGCCAACCGCCGGTTTCACAAGCAAATTCACCTTGCATCCCACAACCGTTTTTTGGTGCAGCAATTGGACCTGTTGCATCGATCAATGGCGTTGATGGCGACGACATCGCTTGCGGCCGAGGGGCGGGGCATGGTGGCGATGCAAGAACACCAAAACATCGTTGATGCGATTGTCGCGGGCGATCAAGAGGGCGCGTTCGAAGCCTTGCGCCAACATATTTCCGTGGCGTTTATGACACGATTGAAATTGGACGCGAAAACACATTTATGATCACCCGTGATCGGTTTTATCCCAATAAAACGGTGCGGTGACCATTTCCCAAGCAGCTTTGTACATGGCCAAACTGCCCAACGGGAAATAAAGGTACGCTGACAGGATCCACCGACGCAAGGCGATGTGTCCGCTTTGGCGGACCGCACAGGTATGCAGACGCATTTCAATCAAGAATGACGCAAGGCAAAGCGCCGAAATACACCAATAGACCCAGTTCGAAATCCCCATATGCCCAAGATCGATGAGCACCAATTGGAACAGGACGAATTTTTTCGCCCCCAAGTCCCGCCAAAGATCGCGCGGTGCGCGCATATGAACAAGATAGGTGATCGCATAGCCTTTTAACCAACGGGATCGTTGTTTGATCCAAGACAGCGGGCGATTGTTTGCCTCTTCAAAGGTGGTGCTGTCCAAGATGCGGCATTCATATCCCGCGCGGCTCAGGCGAATTCCCAAATCTGCGTCTTCGGTCACATTATGTGCGTCCCACGCGCCCAATTCCAAAAGTGCAGATTTTCGGAAAAACAATGTGGTCCCGCCCAACGGAATAACCCCGCCTAATGCAGAGAGGCGCGGCAACATCATGCGAAACCAGCTGGCATATTCGATGGTAAAACATCGCGCCATCCAGTTTGAATGCGTGTTGTAGAAATCCAGACGCCCTTGCAAACAGACAACAGAGGGCGGGGAATGGGCGAATTGCGTTGCCACTTTGACCAGCTGATTTGGTTCGGGCGCGTCTTCGGCGTCATACATGCCGATAATATCGCCCTTGCAAAACGGCAGGGCGAAATTCATCGCGCGGGGTTTGGTTTGCACAGTG
>RGAJ01000338.1 GCA_009920225.1 Paracoccaceae bacterium | reverse complement strand
GATTGACGGGGCAAAAGGCGTGGAAAGCCAAACGCAAAAGCTGTTTGAAGTGTGCCGTTTGCGTGATTTGCCCATTTTGACATTTTGTAACAAAATGGATCGCGAAAGCCGCGAAACATTCGACATCATCGACGAAATCCAAGAAAACCTCGCGATTGACGTCACCCCGGCCAGCTGGCCAATCGGGGTGGGTGCGGATTTCATGGGCTGCTATGACATTCTAAACGACCGTCTTGAATTGATGGACCGTGCAGATCGCAACCGTGTTGGGGAAAGCATTTCGATCAACGGACTTGATGATCCCAAACTGGCGGAACATGTTCCTGCGCATTTGTTGGAAAAGCTGCGCGAAGAATTGGAAATGGCGCGTGAATTGCTGCCCCCCTTGAACCCACAGGCTGTGTTAGAAGGGCATCTTACCCCGATTTGGTTTGGATCCGCGATCAATTCGTTCGGCGTCAAGGAATTGATGGAAGGCATCGGAACCTATGGACCCGAACCGCAAATTCAAACGGCAGCGCCCCGCGAAATCGCACCAGAAGAGGACAAAGTTGCAGGCTTTGTTTTCAAAGTCCAAGCAAACATGGACCCAAAACACCGCGACCGCGTCGCATTTGTTCGATTGGCATCGGGACATTTCAAACGTGGGATGAAATTGCTGCACGTGCGATCCAAAAAACCGATGGCAGTGTCAAACCCAGTGTTGTTCTTGGCCTCGGACCGTGAATTGGCCGAAGAAGCATGGGCAGGCGATATTATCGGTATTCCTAACCACGGACAATTGCGCATCGGCGACACATTGACCGAAGGCGAAGCCATTCGCGTGACAGGAATTCCATCCTTTGCGCCGGAACTTTTGCAAACCTGCCGCGCAGGTGATCCGATGAAGGCAAAGCATCTTGAAAAGGCCTTGATGCAATTTGCCGAAGAAGGTGCCGCAAAGGTGTTCAAGCCGTCTTTTGGGTCAGGGTTCATCGTGGGCGTTGTTGGTGCCTTGCAATTTGAAGTGCTCGCCAGCCGCATCGAATTGGAATACGGGCTGCCTGTTCGATTTGAACCATCGCAATTCACATCCGCACGTTGGGTCGCGGGTGACAAAACGGCAATGGACAAATTCAGCAATGCCAATAAACAACATATCGCATCAGATCACGATGGTGACATGGTGTTTTTGACACGTCTGCAGTGGGATATCGACCGCGTAATCCGCGATTATCCAGACGTGAAATTAACCGCAACCAAAGAAATGATGATCTAAGGGATTGCTAATTTCCCAAAAAGGGCGCGACAAAGGCGCCCTTTTTCATCAATGCATTGACCGCGGTGGCCTTTTTCGGGTAAGGATGCGCTTATTCTGTCATTGCACTGATGCATGGCCATACGGGCCCAGAATATTTTGATGATACGGACGAGGCTATGTCCGTAAAAAACGGACACGAATGACAAAATTCTCGGACCTTAATCTGAACCCTAAAATTTTAAAAGCTGTTGAAGAGGCGGGATATGAAACCCCGACCCCAATTCAAGCGGGCGCAATTCCAGCAGCCATCGCAGGTCGTGATGTTTTGGGCATCGCACAGACGGGCACGGGTAAAACCGCATCCTTCACATTGCCGATGATCCACCTCTTGGCCCGTGGCCGCGCCCGTGCGCGGATGCCACGATCATTGGTGTTGTGCCCCACTCGGGAATTGGCCGCTCAAGTTGCGGAAAACTTTGACACATATACGAAACACCTGAAACTGACCAAAGCTCTTTTGATCGGTGGCGTGAGTTTCAAAGAACAAGACACATTGATCGACAAAGGTGTTGATGTGTTGATCGCGACGCCTGGTCGTTTGTTGGATCATTTCGAACGTGGTAAACTGTTGTTGACAGGCGTTCAAATCATGGTGGTGGACGAAGCCGACCGTATGTTGGACATGGGCTTTATACCTGATATCGAACGGATCTTTAACCTAACGCCGTTCACGCGACAAACTCTGTTTTTCTCGGCCACGATGGCGCCCGAGATTGAGCGGATCACAAACACATTCCTTTCGGCACCAACTCGGATCGAAGTGGCGCGCCAAGCCACCGCATCAGAAAATATTGAACAGGGCGTTGTCATGTTCAAAGCGTCCCGCAAGGACCGCGAAAGCAGCGAAAAGCGTGCCATTTTGCGCAGCTTGATCGACCAAGAAGGTGACAAGTGTACAAACGCGATCATCTTTTGTAACCGCAAGGTCGATGTTGATATCTGCGCCAAGTCCCTGAATAAATACGGGTATCAAGCCGCCCCAATCCACGGGGATCTGGATCAAAGCCAACGCACACGCACATTGGATGATTTTCGCGAAGGGCGCCTGCGTATTCTGGTTGCCTCAGATGTGGCAGCCCGTGGCTTGGATGTTCCAAGCGTGAGCCATGTGTTTAACTACGACGTGCCA
>RGAJ01000337.1 GCA_009920225.1 Paracoccaceae bacterium | reverse complement strand
ATTGGACCCGCGATGATGTGATCACCTATATGGATGAAAACCGCCTGCCGCGACACCCTTTGGTCGCGCGCGGGTACCCTTCAATCGGGTGCCACCCCTGCACCAGTGCCGTCACCGATGGCGAAGATCCACGCGCCGGTCGGTGGCGCGGCACCTCAAAAACAGAATGCGGGATTCACATCACCGCCAATGGCGTCTTGCGCGCCACAAAATCAGGAGAACACGCATGACATATCTCGTCACAGATACAGGGTTTGGACCCGATGACCTTGGACAAATCTTTACTCCGCTTTCGGATCTGTCCGACAAAACAACGGCGGTCGATATCCCATCAGATACCGATCTGGATCAGGTGCTGTTGGATTTTGCCACCCTCACAGCCATTCGCATCGACTTCCCAAGCTTTTCAGATGGCCGTGGATTTACCCTAGCCCGATTGCTTCGCCTGCGCGGCTTCACAGGTCGTTTGCGCGCAAAAGGGCACGTGATTTCTGATCAATACGCCATGGCGCGGCGCTCTGGATTTGACGAAGTTGAAATCGAACAAGAGCTTGCCGCACGCCAACCAGAAACTGAATGGGTGTTTCGCGCAAACTGGCAAAATCACGATTATCAAAGCCGAATGCGCAAAAGCGCCTAGTAATTTGCCTGTAAACGGTCTAAGTAACACATAGGAAAAATTGAAGATGACAAAGTTGACAGCCGTGACCCAAGACAGCGTAAGCAAAGTGCCCACCCTTCCCGACGCCCAAACCGTAACTGAGGTCAAACATTGGACCGATCGGTTGTTTTCGTTTCGTGTCACGCGTCCGCAGACCCTTCGATTTCGCTCTGGCGAATTTGTCATGATCGGTTTGATGGGGGACAACGGGAAACCTTTGTTGCGCGCCTATTCAATCGCATCCCCCGCATGGGACGAGGAATTAGAGTTCTATTCGATCAAAGTCCAAGACGGTCCTTTGACATCCAAATTGCAACATATCAACGTTGGCGATGAAATCATCCTGCGCCCCAAACCGGTGGGCACCTTGGTACATGATGCATTACTTCCAGGAAAACGCCTATGGTTCTTTGCGACAGGAACGGGAATTGCGCCCTTTGCATCCCTCATCCGCGAACCGCAAACCTATGAAGATTACGATCAGATTATTCTGACCCACACCTGCCGCGAAGCCGCCGAATTAGAATATGGTCGCCAACTGGTCGACACCGTTCGAAACGATGACCTGATGCAGGAACTTGTGGGCGCAGATAATCTGAAAAAACTGATCTACTACCCAACGACGACCCGCGACCCAAGCCCGAAAATGGGCCGCATCACGGATCTGTTGAAATCGGGCGAGGTCTTCGCGGATTTGGGCATCACTGACTTTGGTCCCGAAACGGACCGTGCCATGGTCTGTGGGTCTATGGGCCTCAACCTGGACATCAAAGACATCCTTGAGTCCCATGGTCTGCGCGAAGGCGCAAACTCCGACCCCAAAGAATATGTGGTTGAAAAAGCCTTTGTTGGCTGATCTTTCATCTTTGTAAAAATACTCTGGGGGAACCGCCAAAGGCGGTGGGGGCAACGCCCCCAAAACCCCCGCTCACTCCCATTACATTTCAACGTGGCGTGAACGTCAACCAAATCCCGTTTTTTGCCCGCACGGTCAGATGGGCAACAGGAACGGGCGTATCTGCGTCACTGATGGAAACGCGAAACTCGCGCAAAACGCTTGCCAACAACATGACACCTTCGATCATCGCAAACCCCGCACCGGGGCAGACCCGCGGCCCCGCTGAAAACGGGATATAGGCGTCACGTTGGCATTGTTTGCCATTTTCCGTGTCCCAACGGGCCGGATCAAACCCATCCGGATTGTCCCACAATCGGTCGTGGCGATGCAGGTGCCACGGGCTGATCACGACTTGGGTTTTGCGCGGCACATCACGATCGCGAAACCGCTCGCACTGCGTCGCTTCGCGCACCATCATCGGGACAGGCGGATACATGCGTAAGGTTTCGCGAAACACAGCGCGGGTCGCGCGCAATTTGGACACACCTGCAAACCCATCATCCAAATGCACGGCCTCATTGGCGATACGGTCCTGCCATTCGGGGAAGGCCGCCATCAAATACAATGACCACGCCAATGCAGATGCGCTTGTTTCGTGACCCGCAAGGAAAAATATCGCAACCTGATCCACCATTTCCTGCCATTCAAACCCCTGCCCTGTTTCGGGATCAAGGGTGGTCATGATCTTGGTCGCAAGGTCATCAGGCGCAGTTCCTGCTGCAATCGCCTTAGCGCGATCTTGGGTCAGCGTTGCAATCAGATCACGAATACGGCGCGCCGATGATTTGGCATCGCGCTTGTGAAACCGCGGCATCCAAGATGGCAGCGGGATCAAAGCCCCAAGGTTTAACAACGGTTGCGCCCGTTGATAG
>RGAJ01000336.1 GCA_009920225.1 Paracoccaceae bacterium | reverse complement strand
GTGAACACACGGCGCTTTTGATCAATGGATCGCAGCGCGTTGTATTTGATCCCGCGGGCACCCTTGTGCACGAAGTTCTGATCGAAAAAGATGACGTGTTATACGGGATGACCCCCCGCGTGCTGGATTTCTTCACCCGCGCACATGCGCGAAAATCATTCCATGTTGTGATCCAAGAAATTGATGTCACACCTGAGGTTGCCGAAATCGCGTTGAACCTTGCGCGATCGAATGGGCCTGTGCGCTCTGCGTTTTGCGCCAGCGCGACATCCAATTTGTTGCGCAAGGTGCCAGGGTTCGAAACGATGCCCTCAACGATGCGTCCCAACAAATTGCGCGATGCCTTTGGCCAATTGCCGGGGGTGCGTGAACGGGCCTTGTACGAATATGATGACGACGACAAGACCGTTGCATTGCGGGCGTTCGACCCCAGCCAGTTTACACAGAACTAGGGGATATCGATGCACACCGCGTCGATTGTTCCACCGCTTGGCGTCATTTTGGCGGGTGGACAATCGCGTCGAATGGGGCAGGACAAAGCCATGCTGCCGTTTGGGCGGGGTACACTGCTTGATCATTGCTTTGATCGCCTGTCGCAGCAATGCGATAGTGTTATCGTAAATTCCAATGTTGAGCGGCATGGATATACCGTCGTTCCCGATCCAATGGCGGGCGCTTTGGGCCCGCTTGTCGGTATCTTGGCAGGTATGGAGTGGGGGAAGGCAAACGGACACACGCATATTGTCACGATTGCCGCGGATACACCGTTTTTCCCAACCGATTACGTGTCTCGCCTGTGCGCCGCCCAAGGTGCGCGGATTGTTTTGTCTGAAACCACAAATGGCTGTCACCCGACATTTGGAATATGGGATGTGACACTGGCTTTGGATCTTCGGGACGCGCTTGACGGCGGTGTGCGCAAAATTCGGGATTGGGCCTTTTCCATGGGTGCGACGACCGTAGCCTTCGAAACTGCTTCCGTTGACCCATTTTTCAATATAAATACCCCTGACGACTATCATCGTGCTCTTGAAATCTATGCAGGTCAGTCATGAAAATTTACGGCGTTACAGGTTGGAAAAATTCGGGCAAAACAGGCCTTATGGAACGGTTGATCACAGAATTCACCAACCGCGGCTTTGCCGTCTCCAGCATCAAACACGCGCATCACACTTTTGATGTGGATCACGCTGGGAAAGACAGTCACCGCCACCGTATCGCGGGTGCCAAAGAAGTCATACTTGCTTCGCGCACACGTGTCGCAGTCATGCAAGAATTGCGTGGGGCAGACGAACCAACGCTTGATGTACTGCTTGCCCGGATCACGCCCGTCGACTTGGTGCTTGTCGAAGGCTACAAGCGTGATCGCCATCCGAAAATTGAATGCCACCGTTCGGAAACAGCCCAACCGCTCATCGCGCGCGACGATCCAACAATCCGCGCGATTGCCTCCGATTGTGCCATCGAAACGGATCAACCCGTTTTTGATTTGAACGATACCCGCGCCATCGCAGATTTTATCACATCCGACATCGGTTTGGCCTGAATGTGAAAATCAACCAAATGGTTGAATAATAAGAATGTCAAATTTCGGGGTATCTTTTGAATGATAGCCCAACAGAGTGTTCATTTTCTGTCTAAAAATATCCAAAAATAACAACACTTTATGTCATTCACTGCTGCGACGAATGATGCGTTGACTCAGATCGCGTCCTTGGGTATCACACGGCCAAGCATCCTAAGGGGGTCTTTATGTCCGATCCGATGAATTCCGATCCGCTCAAAGCGCTGGAAAAACGGATTGACGATGTGAAAGCATCGCAGGGCAAAGAGAAACGCATGGATGAACACTATTCCGCGGCCAATGTTGGATGGCGGATGGTGACAGAGCTGGTCGCAGGTCTTGGGATTGGTTTTGGAATCGGTTTTGGTTTGGACCATTTGTTTGGAACCCTGCCATGGCTGATGTTGATTTTTACAATGCTGGGCTTTGTCGCAGGCGTCAAAACGATGTTGAGATCCGCGCAAGAGTTCCAGAACGTGACGCCGACCCAATCGCGGGTCGATAATGATAAGAGGACGTGACCGTGGCAACCGAAACACACGCAGCAGAAGGTGGTTTGACTTTCCACCCTATGGACCAATTCATTGTGAAGCCGTTGTTCGGCCATGGTCCTGTTGAATGGTACACAGTGACCAACGTGACATTGTGGTTGGCCTTGGCCGTTGTAGCGATCATCGCATTGATGGTGTTCGGAACATCCCGCCGCGCAGTGATCCCAACACGTACCCAATCCATTGGCGAATTGGCATATGGTTTTGTCTATAAAATGGTCGAAGATGTGACGGGCAAAGATGCTGTCGTGTTCTTCCCATATATCATGACATTGTTCATGTTCATCGTGACCGCAAACTTTTTGGGCCTTCTGCCCATGTCGTTTACAACAACGTCGCATTTCGCAGTGAC
>RGAJ01000335.1 GCA_009920225.1 Paracoccaceae bacterium | reverse complement strand
GTATGTGGTTTATTGCATCGTGCATTGAAAGCAGCGCGTCAAATGGCGCTTGGGTTATGCGCGACTAAGGTGATGTCGCCTCGGCCCTTTGCCCGTGAAATATTTGCCACGCGCATGGTGTTTTTCACTGTGGGCGTGATGATTGCGGCATGGGCCCCGCTTGTCCCATTGGCCAAAGCCCGCGTTGGGTTGGACGATGGGCAACTTGGCCTAATGCTGTTGGGGTTGGGGATTGGTGGGTTAATCACCATGCCCTTGACTGGCCCGATGACTGCGGTTTGGGGGTTTCGGCGTGTGATCTTGGCCATGTTTTGTGCAGGTGTTTTGGTGTTGCCTGCATTGACGGTCTTTGACGGGTTTTGGGCGATGACCATCGCTTTGGTTTTGTTTGGCGGCGCGATAGGGTCAACCGATGTTGCGATGAATTTGCATGCCGCCGAAATTGAACGGATGGCCGCGCGACCCTTGATGTCAAATTTTCATGGCATGTGGAGCATCGGCGCGTTTGCCGGATCGGCAGGGATGAGCGTTTTGTTGTCATTTGGTCTCATGCCAATTTTTGCAGCCACATTGATCAGCGCCTTATCTTTTGTCCTAACAATTTTTGTCGCAAAAGGCCTTTTGCCAAAACCCGCAACACCCAGTGATGAGCCGCTTTTTGTTGTTCCACGAGGCAGCATCATCGTGTTAGGCGCGATTTGTTTTTGTGTCTATTTGTCAGAGCATGCCGTTCTGGATTGGAGCGCTGTTTTCCTGACATCAATCAAGGATATGTCCGCGGGGAATGCAGGATTTGGGTATGCGGTTTTTGCATTCTCAATGACATTGACCCGTTTCGTCGGTGATCGGCTTCGCGCGCGATTGGGGGACGTAAATGTCTATGTTTTAGGCGGGCTACTGGCTGCGATCGGATATATTTTGATCGGCGCTGTAGGTGGCATTGTTGGACCCTTTATTGGATTCGCGCTTGTTGGTGCGGGGGTTGCGAATTTGGTTCCGATTATTTTCTCTGCTGCAGGGCGCGCTCGTGCGATGCCATCCCACTTGGCGCTGACTGCGGTGGCGACCGTTGCACATGGCGGGTTGCTCTTTGGCCCTGCAATCGTCGGCTTTGTCAGCCATGCCACATCACTGACATCAGCCTTTATTTTGCTTGGTGGGCTAATGATTTTCGTGACCCTAAACGTGCGATCGCTCTCACGCGTTTAGGGCGTTGTGATCGTTCACGAACCGATCATGCGTGGCGTTTGGCACAGATCAAACCAACGCCATTGGGTTCGTTTTGGGGGCCGATCATACATATGTCGCATCGTCATATTTGTTCCCGACATCCCATCGTGCGGTTATGGAAAAAACCCGGACACGCGCCAGATTTGGCGTAATGGCACAGCGCGAAGCCTATGGTGTTTTTGCAGGATGGACGTGGGTCTCACCAGAATTCAAAGGCCAAGACCCAAAAGGTCAAGTTCTTGGATCAGTTCGGTTTTTTTGGAACTTTTAAAGTTCACTCCTGCGCCTGCAAGAAGGTGTCGATCAATGAATATGCCGTATCGCTTGACCATTCTGCATCACCTATAAAGCGTGCAACCTCATTGCCGTTCTTGTCGATCAACAAGGACACGGGAAGGGCGGCAATACCGATCTTGAAGGCGAATTTGCCTTTTGGATCGTTGTATTTGACAAGGTTGTCCACGCCGATTTCTTCAAAAAATTGGTCAATGCGGGGCTGGGAAAAGCGGATCGTTGCAAGTGTGATCACTTCGAATGCGTCGCTTCCTTTGTCGGCTTGTAATTGTGACAGATACGGCATTTCTTTGCGGCACGGCGCGCACCATTCGGCCCATAGATTGATCAGCAAAGATTTCCCTGCAAAATCGGAAAATCTGATTTCCTTGCCCGCCACATCAAATATCGCAATATCGGGAAGCGGCTTTGGTGTGTCATGCACGATCAATTTCTTGTACTCGCCCTGTTTTGCGGTCAACAAAGCGCTGAAATCAGCCTCTTCAGCAGAGGACATGTTTGCACCAAGGCTCAAGGCCGTATAAAGAACAAACAACCGTAATAGACGCATGTAACCCTCCGAAAGGCAAATCCGTAATGTCAAACAAATCCTCAAACCAAATGTGGGGTGGCCGTTTCGCCGCAGGTCCAGACGCGATTATGGAGGCAATCAATGCCTCAATCGGGTTTGACAAACGCATGGCAGAGCAAGACATCCGTGGTTCAAGAGCCCATGCAGCCATGTTGGCAGCGCAAGGCATTCTTACAGATAACGAAGCTGCGGCCATTCGTGAAGGCCTGCTCACGGTATTGTCAGAAATTCAGTCAGGAAATTTCGAATTTTCAACAGCGCTCGAAGACATTCACATGAATGTCGAAGCGCGGCTCAAGGAAATCGTTGGCGAACCAGCGGGGCGCTTGCATACGGCGCGGTCCCGCAATGATCAGGTCGCGACCGATTTTCG
>RGAJ01000334.1 GCA_009920225.1 Paracoccaceae bacterium | reverse complement strand
AAAGAATATATACTCAATCCATTAGTTTTAATGTGGTGGATAAATGTTATAATTTGCAATTTTATTCCTAGTTGTTTTGGTTTGGGGAATTTATGAAATCGTTTTTGGATCAGGATCTGGCGCTAGTGGCGACGATGATAACAAACCTGAAGAAACTACAAACGAACAGGTATTTTCTGCTGAAAACGGCGATATTGTTGGCACCGATGGGGACGACGAAATAGTTGGTACTGCCGAGAATGATGTTATCTTTGCTGCGAAACTTTACGACACAGTTTCAGGCGGTGATGGTGATGATTATATCTATGGCGAGGGCGGAAATGACGATTTGTATGGCGATGCGGGCGACGACGCGATTGAAGGTGGCGACGGCTTTGATTTCCTTGCAGGTGGCGAGGGGAATGACGTTCTTGATGGTGGTCTTGATCAAGATTCGCTTGCGGGAGGCCTAGGGGACGATATCATTCTGGGCGGTCAAAATGCCGATTCAATTGATGGCGGTGTCGGCAATGACACGCTTTTGGGTGGTCTCGGAAAAGATACCATTTTTGGTCAAGCGGGTGTTGATATCATCAGCGGCGGCGATTCTAATGACTGGATCGATGGCGGTGATGATGCCGACAACATTTTGGGCGAAAAAGGCGATGACATAATTTACGGCGGAAACGGCGCTGACTATGTTAATGGGGGGTCTGGATCGGATTTGGTCCAAGGCGGTGCAGGCAACGATACGTTGTTGGGCGGATATCTTGACGACACTGTATCTGGCGGCGACGATAATGACAGCCTGATTGGTCAAAACGGCGAGGATGCTCTGTTCGGGAATGCAGGCAATGACACGCTGTTCGGTTTTGCGGGTGACGATACGTTGCTAGGCGGAGCAGGCAGTGATGATCTCATGGGTGGCGATGGGAATGACAAGCTGTATGGGTCTTGGGCATCATTTGAGACAGACATGAGCGCAGAAATGTTTGTTGCCTATATGAACGCCAATGCAGATCCGGCCTTTGACAATGCGAGCTATAGCGAAATTTTGGCATCCAAATATTTTGAGGGTATAGATACAAGCATCGCCACAACCACAATGCAAATGGGCACAGGCGATGGCGCTACAGGTGGGTTTGATCGTCTGTTTGGCGGAAGTGGATCAGATGTGATTGTCATGGGACAAGGCGACACTGCTTTTGGCGATGATGTGGATGGTGGCGAACAGTTCGCGGACGTATTTGAGGTATATCAGAACGATGGTGGCGCACCTTCAGACCTCACAAAATAGACGGTTATCTATGACTTCCAACCCAATATCGACAGCCTTAACATTGTGTATGACGGCGACACGGTGCCAACAGTTCAGGTTGAACATATCGCAGATGCCACAGATCCCGAGGGCGCGGGGAATGCGGTGGTTAAACTTAATGGTGTGGAATTCATGCGTCTTAACGGTGTCGCGGCAAGCGACATTGCAGCGGTTCAGCAAAACATAGTGTTGTTGGCGCAATCGGCCTAGCCGATAAAGCGAACCAAAGGTTTGGCATTGAGCGTCGAAGCAAGTGATTGAAAGCGTGCTTCGGCAACCTCACCAAACAACGGACGAAGACTGTCATTCATTTCAAGGATGATGGTCTTTTTCTTTTTGTCATAGCGCAGTTGCGCCGCGCTGTTTTCATCAACAATCCACAGCATCGCGCCCAATCGCATCGCCTTTCCCAGAATTTCTGCATTGCGAATTTGGTCAGGTTTGATCAGGGTAAACAGATTGGCAAACGGGGATCCGTCGCGGCTGTTTTTGTACCGATGCAGCAAGGCCAACCCCAAAAACACCCGCTCGGAATGTTTCAATCCGCCAAGATTGGCGCGCGTCGCGTTGTCAAAGCAGACTTCGGCGCGATAATCGGGATGTGCCCGCCAACTTACATCATGCAAATAACAGGCAGATTTTGCCAAACGGTCCAGATCTTCGTCTGTTTTTGGAAAAACATTTTTGATGAAGTGATACAAGCGATCGCCATAGCCCGGAAAACGGGCATCTTTCATTTCTGCATATTGACAGGCTTCGATCAATGGATCGCGTTCACGCAGGTCTTGCGGCATTTCTTCGTAAAGCATCCCTTCACGGATGCCATAGCTGGAAATTGCGATGTCTTTTGGACGAAACACATGTAAAAGCCGCTTTAAAACCTCTGCGGCATAGGGCACCAAGGCCATCCGCGCGGCAGAGACACCACAGGCTGTTCGCAGGGCCTCGTGATCCGTTTCATCCAATCCGACCGTCCAAGGATCTCCCTCTGGCGGAAGGAATGCGATTGCACCAGACTTACCCGGGTCGATTCCAATGTATAATTTTTTCATCTGATCTTCTTTTTAAATTGTGAGTAATCTGTGTTTAACTCTATGCTGTCTAAACTCTGACTTATAAATTTATTTTTTAACTCATTTGAAATAGTTTTATCCGATGTTAAAATCTCTGATTCTGATTTGTATA
>RGAJ01000333.1 GCA_009920225.1 Paracoccaceae bacterium | reverse complement strand
TGTCTTTGCCCGCGATCTTGGTCTGTCACGCACGGGATTGCATCGCGCGTGTCGCAGTGCCACGGGACAATCTGCCCACCGTGTCGCGATGCAGATCAAAATCCAAGAGGCCAAGCGCAGATTGGCCTATACCCAAGAATCCACATCCGAAATCGCCTATCGGTTGGGATTTGACGATCCAAGCTATTTTACCAAAGTGTTTCGCAAATATGCCGGAACGACCCCAAGCGGATATCGCAAACCCTTTCTACTAACCCCAACACAATAGATTTTGACAGTCGTGACAGGGATTGTTAGCGTTCACATAGATCCTTGGAAATCAGGTACATCATGTCAAAAACTCTTGATCAAAAACTCGCGAAAATCACGTCTGGCACCTATGATCCACGTGATTTCATCATTGCTGATGCCAAGGATGGCGATATGGCCTTTGGCTGTCAAACCGCGGGATGGGATCAGGCAACGAACCGCTTTCGACCTTTGCAAGCGTATCGTGATGATATCGAACGGGTGACGCAGTCTGGTTTGGTCGATATCATGTTGATGTCGATGTCGACCAGCGAAATCATGGCAGAAAAGTCGCTGTTTGCGGGCACAGGCGTTACAGCTGCGGTGCGATACAATGATACGACCGATATTTGGCACCCCCGTGGGGCGACGTATAACCCAGGTCAGGCCTTGCCATTTCGATCCGCGCGATTGGATCGTGTGTCACCGATCACTGATTTGGGGCTGTATTCCATTACGTTTTACAATGATCTTGCCCGCGATCACGACACGTTGGAACAATACTGCCGCTTTCGCGACGAGGCTGCAGATTTGAATTTACGTCATTTCCTTGAGGTGTTTAATCCAAACTATCCTGTCGCGGCGGGGGATCATGATTTTGGATCATATAACAACGACATGATTGTGCGCGCCTTGGCCGGTGTCACGAAACAAGATCGCCCTGTTTTCCTTAAAGCGGCCTATAATGGCCCACGAGCCACCGAAGAAATCGCAGGCTATGATCCCGAAAACATCGTCTTTGGCATTTTAGGCGGTGCGGCCGGAACCACGCGCGATTGTTTGGAATTGATCAAACAAGCCGAAAAATATGGCGCGCGCGTCGCATTGTTCGGGCGCAAAATCTATTATTCCGAAAACAGCGTCTTGATGTTGCGCGCGATGCGTAATGTTTTGGAACATGGGCTGTCCTCTGCAGACGCGGTCAAAGCGTATCATGCAGACTTGGCAGCACATGGCATTCGACCACACCGAGATTTGCAAGATGATCTGGCGTTAAGTGATCCGCTTTTACAACAACACGCGGGGTGAATAATGGCACGCTCGGGCTTTATCACCGCGGGAACATGGTGCGTGGATCGCAATATAACGGTTGAGCAGTGGCCAAACGAAGACCTGTCTGCGCGGGTCGTGGATATGCAATTGTCCGGCGGCGGATCAGGATGCAATTTTGCAATGGATATCAAACGCCTCGACCCAGAAATGAATGTTGAAACCACATCATTGTTAGGGGCCGGTGAAAATGGTGATTTCCTGATTGAATTGGCACAAGAGGCAGGGATCAGGCACAGGTTCACTCGCAGCACACAGGCCGCGACGCAATCAACGGATGCGTATTTTTCCCAAGCCAGCCAAAGGCGCACGCATATTCTTTTTATGGGTGTCGCGCCGCTTTTGACGCCCGATCATCTTGTCTTCGATGACAGTACTGCGCGGATTTTGCACTTGGGATTGCCCGGCGTGCATGAAAAAATGGACGCCCCTTGGGGTACAGATGAAAACGGATGGGTGACCACGTTAAAGCGCGCGCGCCAGTCTGGGTTGGAAACAAACCTTGAACTGCTATCTGTTGAGGCCGCCACCGTTGCGCGTCTTGCGCTGCCCTGTCTGCCGTATTTGGATACGTTGATTATCAATGATTACGAAGCGGGCGCGTTAACGGGTCGCCCCTGCGTCACGGACGGGGTGACAGACCTATCAAACTGCGCGCGCGCGGCCCAAGATATCATAGAACGCGGTGCGATGTCTTGTGTGGCCGTCCACAGCGTGATCGGCGCGGTCTGCGTTGATCGCACGGGCGCGTGCCACGCCAAACCCTCTGTCATGGTGCCAAGTGACGCGCATCGTGGCGCCAATGGCGCAGGGGACGCATTTGCGGCGGGGTTTTTATATGCATGGCACCAAGGCGAAGCCATCGCAGACTGCCTCACACTTGCGCATGCAACAGCGGCAAGCTGCTTGCGATCGCCAAGCGCATCAGGCGGTATCGGCACAATGGCAGATTGCCTCAACTTGGCCGCGACATGGGGATGGCGCGATCTGGCCGCGATATAATTTTTCAAAATTTGTCTTTTTTCCTCTTGAAGGTTTCTGCGCTTCGATTTAAGTACCGCCTTACCCAAGGAAGCGGGCGTAGCTCAGGGGTAGAGCATAACCTTGCCAAGGTTAGGGTCGGGCGTTCGAATCGCCTCGCCCGCTCCAAT
>RGAJ01000332.1 GCA_009920225.1 Paracoccaceae bacterium | reverse complement strand
TTTTTTTCATCGGGAAGTTCGGGCAGGTTTGCCGCGATATCGTCGACCCAAGCTTGTTCAATTTCAAGCGGCAGCAGATCAGGGTCGGGGAAATAGCGGTAATCATGCGCTTCTTCTTTTGAGCGCATCGAGCGTGTTTCGCCTTTGTCTGGATCATACAAGCGGGTTTCTTGATCAACCTTGCCGCCCGATTCAACGATTTGGATTTGGCGGCGTGCTTCGACTTCGATCGCTTGTTGGATAAAGCGCATTGAGTTCATGTTTTTGATTTCGCAGCGGGTGCCGAGGTAGGAAAAATCGCCGGTGGCTTGGTATTTTTCATACTGTCCGGGCAGACAGATGGACACGTTCACATCCGCGCGTAAATTTCCGTTTTGCATATTGCCGTCGCATGTTCCCAAATAGCGCATGATTTGGCGCAGTTTGCCAACATAGGCTGCGGCCTCTTCCGGGCCGCGAATGTCGGGACGGCTGACGATTTCCATCAAACACACGCCCGTGCGGTTCAAATCGACAAAGGACATGTTTGGATCCATGTCGTGAATGGATTTGCCGGCGTCCTGTTCCATGTGGATGCGTTCAATACGTACGCGACGTGCAACACCGGGACCCATGTCAACGATGACTTCGCCTTCGCCCACGATGGGGTGATAAAGCTGCGAAATCTGATAGCCTTGTGGCAGGTCAGGATAGAAATAATTCTTGCGATCAAATGCAGACCAAAGATTGATCTCGGCCTTTAGGCCCAAACCTGTGCGCACCGCTTGTTCGACGCAAAATTCGTTGATCACGGGCAGCATGCCGGGCATTGCCGCATCCACGAAGGACACGTTTGAATTCGGTTCATTGCCAAATCGTGTGGACGCACCCGAAAATAGTTTTGCATTTGATGCCACTTGGGCGTGGACTTCCATCCCGATGACCAGTTCCCAATCGTGTTTCGCGCCTGCGATGATTTTGGGTTTTGGGGTTTCAAACGCGCCTGCGATGATTTTGGGTTTTGGGGTTTCAAAGGTCAAATCCAGCATTGTCTTACACCTGCAAATTCATGTTAGGTGCGGGTGTAGCCAATCGTGGATGGGGATTCAATCACCTTTCGCGGGATTGCGCGCCTGAAACGGCAAAAATCATCCTGCTTTGCGGCGTGTGATGATTTCCAAGGCAATGCGTTCGCCAAGCGCCTTTTGAAATTCGTCATCGCCTTGGGGCATGTTAGGGTCAACTGTGACCGCTGCATCATACCACAACAGGGGGTGAATTTCGTGAAGGTGTTCTTCGAATATGTAGTCTGCGGCCTCAAGGATTTTGTGGCGCTTGCGGCGGTTGGCTTTGGTTTCTTTGCGGTTTGAGAGATCGCCCAAGGTCAGCGAAAGAAAGGCGGCAAAGTAATTGACCGTATGCTGATCAACGCGACGTTCGAACACATCCAATAGGGCGCTGAGAAACAGGTCCGTATCAATTGTACCAATCGCTGCGCGATCATGTGACAAGGCGCCAGTGTAGGTCAGCGCATAGGCGCCATTGCCCCAGATGATGTCGAAATCTTCGGTCATGCGTCGCGCTTGGGTTTCCAGTTGATCGTAACTGCCAAACCACTTTGGCAAAAGGTGCATGCCAAAGTTAAAGAAATGACGTGGTGTCGTGGGATCAAGCCCCAAGAGGTCTTCGTAGTCGTCCAAAAACCGCAGATGGGGGTTCGTCAAACCTGGAAGTGCGGCGCATTGTGCAGCCGCCAATATAGGCGACCCAAGGTCCAATGCGTTAAAATTGTTCAAGATTTCTTGGGCCAATCCAAAATGACGGCGAAAGGTTTTCAAAAAGCTTTCATTGTCACCCTTTGGCGCATAGTCATGCCATGCCCAACCCGCGTCGATATGGGCAAATGCCAAAATGGCCGCAATTCCGTAATCGGTCGGATGATCGCGCAGGATATCATGATAGGCGGCAAAGCCTGCTGTGCGTGGCACGCTGTCTTTTTCGCGCAATGCTTTTTCGATAGGACCCACGATATCTTCGCGCGCGCCTTTGGTCAGGATACATGGGATAGGCGTCCCGCCTGTGGTCGTTGCGCGCATGTCGTCGAATTGACGAATTTCTTGGCCCAGTTGTTCCCAGTTTTCTTGCCGAACCAGCTTTTGACCGCGGGCAAAGTACCAATTGAATTCTTGGTCCTCTTCGCAGTTGTCATTCACCACGGCATCACATTTTGCACGCAGGCGGCCAAGCTGATCATCATTCGCGTCGCCCGCGATGATCCGCGCGATCACCTGATCAACGGCAGGGGAAGAATTGGTCGAAAACAACGTATCGATTGTGCGTGTTAATAATCCACCAGCGGGCATTGGGATCTCCTATCTATTAGGGCGAAAATGACAGTGGAATAAGGCAGAAAATGGGCAAATCTTGTTCATTAGTTTGAGAATACGCCATATATTGTGGGGCATTTGGGGTAAACGCGCGTCGCGTGGATGTGGCGCGCGTTTACCCCAA
>RGAJ01000331.1 GCA_009920225.1 Paracoccaceae bacterium | reverse complement strand
GACGGCAAGCGGCGCGCGTGGCTTTATGCCCAAGGGATCATTGAGGCAGAGGCGCAAAAAGAGGACAGCACAGATTTCACCGTTTCTTGGACGCCGAAACAGCAATCACAGTTTGAACGACTTTAATCCTGTCCCTGCGCGGGGGTGATGATTGTGATCCCCGTCGCTGCACCGCGTGCCAGATTGGGGTCAAGCGACATTTGGATATATTCCCCCCGCCGCCACAATTGACCCAAATCATCATAATGGCGCGACAAGAAATGCCCCGATTGACCCGTCGATGAAATAAAGACCGAACTGTCAGGGTCAGAGAAATCATAGACCCCGCGATAGGCCGCCGCATGCACATTTAGATAGGGGTTTGGCCCCTTGCCAATCGTGCGGCCGCGCATCAAGGTGTTATCCCCCCCTGATGTGTGTTGGCGGATGTTTACGAAATACTGCAACACGGGCACTTTGCCCAACACAGGGTGGTCATGGGTTGCTTGGTGCGCGTCCCCCCACCGCAAGGCATTGGGATCACGGTCAAAGTTTTCACCAAGCCAGATCAGCGCGTCATCCAAAGATTGGCGTGCAATTTGTTCGCAGGTTTCAATGGGTGAACTTTGCAGAACATCACACCACACCCCCGCACCATCAATGTTGCGGAACACTTTTTCAATAAACAAGGGTTCGATCTTGGTAAAATCATCCGCAACAGGCCCCAGCTCATCGCGGATCAAACGATCCTGCAGCGCGCGCATCCATGCCATGTATATCAAAGGTTCTGGCAAATGTTCGTTCATTTCGCCATTCCAACTTGCCAGCAGTTTCAACGCATCTTGGCGTTGGCGCTCGAGCGTGCCTTTTTCCGCGGATTCACCTGTGAACCACAAGTTCGCCCCCGTCAGCGGCAAAAGCGACTGCGCGGTAAAGCTGACGGTATCAAGCTGCGCTTCGATAAAGCTTTTGCGCGTGTGGACCTGACGGTCTTGCATCAAACGTTCCCAACGGCGAATGCGTTGGCTGTCACCCCATGTAAAGGACATGTGATCGGGAAAGGGGGCATCCACAATTTTATTGTTGGTATTGCCCAAAATACCCCCGACGGGATTTACAATCTCTGGCGTTTGCGAAAATGGTCGCATCCCTTTCCATTGGTTTTCCGGTTGCCAGCCCAGTGCGGGCATGCGCCCTTGGGTTTGGTGGGCCGCGTCGCGAATGGGGAAAGCACCGATTGATTTCATCGCAATTTGGGTTTGATCCACAAGTGTCAGGTTTTGGGGCGGCGAAACATAGCCCTCAAACCCTGCGATGGCATCATAGACGGATCGCGCCGACATCAATCGCAGCGCGGATGAAAATGACGGGTCATTGTCGCTCAGCGCGGTCCATTGCAGCGCGGGCACATGCCCCGTTGGTGTAACTTCGGCAAGCCCGTATTGTGTAGTGGGAAGAACGGGACCATTGCGGGTCCAGCGCAGTGTTAATGTGATGGGCGCGCCACCCTTGATATTGATGATCGTGGGGCGTGATGTGAGTGTCGCCCAACCTGTCGCTGTGCGATATTCTTCGGGATTGTTCGGGTTGATTTCCTCCATCAACACATCTTGGTCGTCCAGATAGGACGAGGTCAGCCCCCAACCCAAAACATCGGACCTGCCCACCAGAACCGCAGGGATGCCGGGGATTGTGCCACCGATCACGCCGCCTGATGTTAATTCCAGATGCGCCAAATACCAGATTGACGGCGCAGTCAGCCCCAAGTGCGGATCATTCGCCAACAATGTGCCCCCCGCCGCAGACCGCGACGTAGCGGCAGCAAATGCGTTCGATGCCCCCGCCAAATCATAGGGACGCACAGGCGACAGCGGGTGCTGGGGTTCGGTCTTGGCCGATTGGAAATATGGTGTTCCCATCGCCGCCGCGTATTCGGGCAAATCAATCACGGCATCGTCCGGGAAATTCGGCAAAAGATCATCCAACCGATCTGGAAATGGAATTTGAAGGGAGGTCTTGGCGCGCAACACTTCGTTTGCCAAATGCCCCGAAAGCTGCAAAGCCATCAGCTTTTGGATCGCCAATGAATCCGCAGGTTGCCACGGGGCAAAAGGGGCGTCGAATAAAAACATCTCGGGCGCGCCGCGCCCCAAGGCGTTTTCGTTAATTTCTTGGATGCGGGCATTGATCCCTTTGGAATAAGCCTCAAGTGCCGCAAGCGATGCAGCGTCCTGCGCCGCGACAGATGATTTCGCAAGGTTGTACAAATCCAAGCGGCGCAGCAGAATATCAACCTCTAACGTCTTTTCACCAAAGACTTCGGATAGGCGACCTTGGACGGTCCGCCGCATGGTGGCCATCTGCCACAAACGGTCTTGGGCATGGGCATAGCCCAAACCGAAAAACACATCTTCATTCGTTTGGCCAAAAATATGCGGCACATTCGCGGTATCGCGCACGATTTCAATCGGCGCTGTCGGGCCAACAAGGGCGATGGTTTTGTCATAGTCAGGCAACGACCGAGAGGCAAGA